>BBFD01000133.1 GCA_001313065.1 Silvimonas sp. JCM 19000 | reverse complement strand
CCAGCCGCACGCGTTCCCATGCGGCATAAGCGAGCGGCCCCGCGGCATTCCATAAGGCATTGGGCAAGGCGGCGCGACCAATATTGTGGATCAAGCCAGCGCGTAGATACGCTGCGCCACCGCGGCTTCAAGACCGATCTGCTGCGCCACCGCTTGCGCCAGCGTCGCCACCTGGCGCGAATACCCGGCCAGCCATGGCAGCTTCAGATCCGCAATATCGGCCACCAATTCCAGTGGCACCGGCTGCGTGGTGCTGCCCAGCGCCGGCGGCAGCATCTTGCCTTGCGCGCTAAAGCCGTCCAGCTGCGCCAGCCATTGCGCCGCATGCCGCATCAGCAAATCCGCCAATCCTGCCGGATAAACATGGCCCGCGCGCTCGGTGATCAATTGCAAGGCACGCGGCAAACCATGGGCACGACTCAGGATTTCCAGGTCAGCTGCCAGCGCCACCAGATAGGTAGCGCGCGGCACATCATCGCCGCGCAAGACGCCTGGCAAACCGCTGCCGTCGTAACGCTCAAAGGTGTGGCGCAAGGCGGTTTCGATCAGGGGACCGAGGTCGAGCATGCGTGCGATATCACCGGCGACTTCGCAATGGATTTGCGCCATCTCGGGCATCTGGCTTTGTGCGGCGGCAGTCAGCGCGGGCAAGGTCAGCGCCATCATCGCTTCGCGCCCGGCCACGTCATCGCCCAGGATGCGTTCAAAGCCCGCTGCGTTGGCGGTGCAGCCGGACCAGCGCAACAAGGCGGCAATCTCTACCGCGACGATTTCGTCTTCGGTGCAGCCCGCCACCCGCGCTAACGCCATCGCCAGCCACGCCGTACGGGGTGACTGGTCGGTGGCGCGGCCCATGCTGAGGTCGCCGATAAACGCGATGGCAGCAATGGCATCGCGCGCCGGGATCAGCGCGGCAGGTTCAAAGGTGATCGACTGCATCTAGTCCGCCCGGGTCATGGCGCGCGGCCGGGCTGCATCGGATATCCGACCGATGTTCGCCCACCCGCGTGCTGCGGATACTTGGTCCTGTGCTGCAAACCAACCCATACCTCGGAGATTGATCATGACTGCTCGTAAACTGATTGCCGCTGCTGTTGCCACTTTTGCCCTCTCTGCTGGCGTTGCCCATGCCGCTGAAACCCCCACCGTCGTGATCGTACACGGCGCATTTGCCGATGGCTCGGATTGGTCCACGTGATCCCTTATCTGCAAGCCAAAGGCATCAAGGTGACCGCGGTGCAAAACAGCCTGGACTCACTGCAAGGCGACGTCACCGCCGCCCAACGCGCCATCGCCAACGCCCCCGGCCGCGTGGTGCTGGTGGGCCATTCCTGGGGCGGCACCGTCATCACCCAGGCCGGTAACGACCCGAAAGTAGCCGCGCTGGTCTACGTCGCCGCCTTCGCCCCGGACGCCGGCCAATCCACCGCTGACCAAGGCAAACAATACCCGGTGCCGGAAGGCATCAAGCATCTGCAAGCCGATGCCAGCGGTTATCTGTCGCTGTCGGCCGACGGCGTGGCCAACTACTTTGCCCAGGATCTGCCGCGTAGCCGCACCGACGTGATGGCCGCCACCCAAGGCCCGATCGCCGCCAAAGCGTTTGGCGAAAAAAAAGTCACCGCCGCCGCCTGGAGCACCCGCCCCAACTGGTACATCGTGTCGTCCAACGACCGCATGATCCAGCCAGACCTGGAACGCGATTACGCCAAAAAGCTGAATGCAAAGACCACCACCCTGCCGTCGAGCCATGTGCCGCAGCAGTCGCATCCGGAAGAAGTGGCCAAGGTGATTATTGAGGCGGTGCAAAGCGTGGCGGCGCAATAAACCAGTGCCCCTGGATACCACAAAGGCGGACCGCTGCGGTCCGCCTTTTTTGTTTGCGCGGCGGTCAGCGAGATCGAGCGCCAGCATCCCGCTGCTGCACCAGCCCGCAACCCATTGGCACCGCTGTGGCCCGAGCCGCCGGGCCACACATCAAGGCAGCCGTACTATGCCTGATTAATTTTGAAACGGCCTCGGCCATCCGGTAGAGCCCGGCCGTTGCCACGGTATTCGCTCCCGCCGCCCCTACCGCCTCGCACTAAAACGCTTTCCGGCCTTGAAAAGGTTACAGTCCATCACTATTATTGGCACTCGTTAGTCGGGAGTGCTAACGGGGCCTTGCAGGCCCCTTCTAACATTTCATGGCCTCAGGATTTCTGAACAGGAGAGTGAACGATGAAGATCCGTCCTTTGCATGACCGCGTTGTGATCAAGCGTGTAGAAGCCGAAGAAAAAAACCGCATCCGGTATCGTGTTGCCGGGCGCTGCGGCCGAGAAGCCTGATCTGGGCGAGGTTATCGCGATCGGCACTGGCAAAGTGCTGGACAACGGTTCTGTGCGTGAACTGTCGGTGAAGGTTGGCGATAAGGTCATCCTCGGCAAATACAGCGGCCAGACCGTCAAGGTTGATGGCGAAGAACTGCTGGTTGTTCGCGAAGAAGACATCTTCGGTGTACTCGAAGGCTGATTGCCCGCCGTGGCAGTCGCGTAGTACCCCGCTATTCCCTTCCAGATTTGCAGGAGTAATAAATAATGGCAGCTAAAGAAGTCAAGTTTGGTGATTCCGCGCGTTCGCGCATGGTCGCTGGCGTAAACATCCTCGCCGATGCAGTCAAGGTAACGCTGGGCCCGAAAGGCCGTAACGTGGTGCTGGAGCGCAGC
Organism: Silvimonas sp. JCM 19000; assembly: GCA_001313065.1. The sequence goes on along the minus strand of BBFD01000133.1, from coordinate 8,305 downwards.
TTTGGCGCCCCGACCATCACCAAAGACGGTGTGTCGGTAGCTAAAGAAATCGAACTGAAAGACAAGTTCGAAAACATGGGCGCGCAACTGGTTAAAGAAGTTGCCTCCAAGACTTCCGATATCGCAGGCGATGGCACCACCACCGCCACCGTGCTGGCGCAAGGCATTGTTAACGAAGGCCTGAAGTACGTGGCCGCCGGTTTCAACCCGACCGATCTGAAGCGCGGTATCGACAAGGCTGTGATCGCTCTGGTTGAAGAACTGAAGAAGATTGCCAAGCCGACCACCACCAGCAAGGAAATCGCGCAAGTCGGTTCCATCTCGCCAACAGCGACGAAATCGTCGGCGCCAAGATTGCTGAAGCAATGGACAAAGTGGGCAAGGAAGGCGTCATCACCATTGAAGACGGTTCCGGCTCGAAGACGAACTGGCAGTGGTTGAAGGTATGCAATTCGACCGCGGCTACCTGAGCCCGTACTTCATCAACAACCCGGAAAAAAACAGATTGCCCTGCTGGACAATCCGTTTGTGCTGCTGTTCGACAAGAAAATCAGCAACATCCGTGATCTGCTGCCGGTGCTGGAACAAGTGGCCAAGTCGGGCCGCCCGCTGCTGATCATCGCTGAAGATGTCGATGGCGAAGCGCTGGCTACCCTGGTGGTCAACAACATCCGCGGCATTCTGAAGACTGTTGCTGTCAAGGCACCGGGCTTTGGTGATCGTCGTAAAGCCATGCTGGAAGATATCGCCATCCTGACTGGCGGTACCGTGATCGCTGAAGAAGTGGGTCTGACGCTCGAGAAGACCACGCTGGCTGAGCTGGGCCAGGCCAAGCGCATCGAAGTGGGTAAAGAAAACACCACCATCATCGACGGCGCAGGTTCGGAAGACACGATCAAGGCCCGCGTTGGCCAGATCCGTAGCCAGATCGAAGAAGCCAGCAGCGATTACGACCGTGAAAAAAAACTGCAAGAACGCGTGGCCAAGCTGGCCGGCGGCGTTGCAGTGATCAAGGTTGGCGCTGCGACTGAAGTCGAAATGAAAGAGAAGAAAGCCCGCGTTGAAGATGCCCTGCACGCCACCCGTGCTGCAGTGGAAGAAGGCATTGTGCCTGGCGGCGGTGTTGCGCTGCTGCGTGCCCGTGCCAACCTGGGCGAGCTGAAGGGCCTGAACGCCGATCAAGACGCTGGTATCAAGATCGTGCTGAAAGCCATCGAAGCACCGCTGCGTCAGATCGTGGCCAACGCTGGCGACGAGCCGAGCGTGGTGGTTAACCGCGTGGTGGAAGGCACCGGTAACTTCGGTTACAACGCCGCTACCGGCGAATACGGTGATCTGGTTGCCATCGGCGTGCTGGATCCGGCCAAGGTAACGCGTTCGGCACTGCAACACGCTGCATCGATCGCTGGTCTGCTGCTGACCACCGACGCAATGGTGGCTGAGCTGCCGAAAGACGACGCTCCGCCATGCCGGGCGGCGGCGGTATGGGTGGCATGGGCGGCATGGACTTCTAAGTCCGGCTTCTCTGGCAACACCATGGAAAAAGGCCTTCTTCGGAAGGCCTTTTTTTTTGTTTGCGTTTGGGGTCGGGGACCGTTGGGGTATGCCATGGATGCTGGGTTGGCCCCGTACGGGCCGTTGGCCCCGAAATGTGCGTTGCCTTCGGGTAACGCACCCTACCGGCGATTTATCCACCATGCATAGGGTGGGTCGTGACCCACCAAGCAAAGTCATCAAGAGATTTGATACCAGACGATTCGCATCGAATGGCTTTGCTTTGTGAGTCAAGGACGCCGGGCAAAGCGGAAACTTCGACCAGCGATGTGCGCAGCGGCGGCCTTGAATGGTGGGTCATGACCCACCCTATGCCTGGCTAATCCGAGCAGTTATAGGGTGGGTCGTGACCCACCTGGCAAAGCCATCAAGAGATTTGATACCAGACGACTCTCATCAAATGGCTTTGCTTTGTGAGTCCAGGACGCCAGGCAAAGCGAAAACTTCGACCAGCGAGGTGCGCATCGGCGGCTTTGAATGGTGGGTCATGACCCACCCTATGCCTTGTTGGCGAGCCCCAAGCGCATCCACAGTTCGGCGACGCCAGCGGGTACGGGTTCGCTGAAGTGAAAGCCTTGCAAGAAATCCACGCCCAGATCGCGCAGAAAATGGCTGACTTCCAGGCTTTCCACGCCTTCGACGATGATCTTGAGCTGCAGTCCCTGCGCCAGTTGCACGATGGCCTGCATCACGCGGCGGCCCGCGTCGGTGTCCAGTCGCTGGGCGAAGGAGACATCCACCTTGATCACGCTGGCTGGCATGTCATGCAATTGCGACAGCGACGAATAGCCCGTGCCGAAATCATCAATCGCCAACTGGAACCCCGCCGCCATCAACTGGCGCAGATGTTTGACCTGACGCGCGTAATCCGTCAGTGCCACCGATTCGGTGATTTCGATAATCACGTCTTCCGGGCGCAAGCGATGCTGGTTTAGCCGCTCGATCAGGCCGCTGACAAATTGTGGGGTAAACAGCTGCGTGCGCGACACATTGAGCATCAGCTTTTGCGATAGGCCGTGATTGCGCCAGATGCGTAGCTGGGCAAATGCTTGCTCGGCCACCACGCTGGACAATTCCTGAATCAGGCCGACCTTTTCCGCCATCGGAATAAACAGCTCGGGCTGATCCAGCCATTGCCGTCTTTCCAGCGCGCCAAAGCCTCAACCGCATACACCTCGCCCGTGCGGGCGCTCACGATAGCTGGTAAAACACCTGCAAGGCGCCATGCGGATGGCGTCGGACAAGCGCGCCTGGATGGCGACATGTTCCCGCCCGATCGACTTCAGATGCAGGATATCGCCGTAGAAACACACGTTGTTCCGGCCCGCGTGCTTGGCGTGATACATGGTGTGGTCGGCCGCCGACAGCAATTCTTCGCCCGACGTGGCGTTGTCGGGAAAGACCGCGAAACCGGCACTGATGGTCGGGCGCGCTTCCAGCCCTTCCAGCGCCATGCCCTGGCGTGCAGTGTTGCGGATACGTTCGGTAATTTCTTTAAGATGGCCGGTATCGGGCAGATCGGGAATCAGCACTACAAACTCATCGCCGCCCCAACGCGCCAGCGTATCTTGCTCACGCAGCGCTTCTTTCAGCTGTTTGGCCACGCCGCACAGCAACTGGTCGCCGGTGCGATGGCCAAAGGCGTCGTTGATTTGCTTGAAGTGATCCAGATCCAGAAAACCCAGTGCCACTTTGGTGTTGTCGCGGCGCGCCCGTTCGATGGCCTGGTGCAGCTGTTCATCCAGCATCAAGCGATTGGGCAGTCGGGTCAGACCGTCATACAACGCCAGTTGCGTAATGTGCTGCTCGTTCATATGCGCCACGGTCACATCGCGCAATACCCCGCGCAGCCCTTCCAACACGCCCGCATGATCGCGCTGGGCAATCAGCCGCGCCTCCACCCAGAGCAGATCACCGCAGGCTTGTACCAGCCGGAAACGGATATGCGTGACATCCGCGCTCGCAGACAACTTCTGCAGTGCCACCGCCACGCGGCAGAGTCTTCCGGAAAAAAATCCAGGTATGCAACGATTTGCCGATTTCGCCCGCCAGCAAGCGGCTATCCATGCCACGCAAGCGCGCCCATGCCGGAGAGGTATCCAGCAAATCGCCGCACGGGCTGAGATCGACCACGGCTTCTTCCAGCAGATTCAGCGTGTCGGCCATGGCTTTGCGCTGGGCGCTCTCACGCATCAGCGTCGTTACGTCGTGCGCCAGCACCACCACCCGCGCTTCGCCCAGCGTCACCGGCTGCAAGCGCAGCAACAGATGGACCGGCCCGGTCATGCCGGGCACCGTACAGTTGCATTGCTGGGTGCGGCGGGTGGATAGCGCCATGGTCAGCGCACGTTCCAGCTCGCCAGCCATCGCGGCGGGGAAAACATCAAACAGGATTTTGCCGGCCAGCGCGTCGGGCGACGGCAAGGCCGGATGACTGGACCAGACCTGGCCGATGGTGCGTCGGGCATCAGCTCGAACACCATGTCCTCGGTGGCACCGACCAGGGCGCGCAGGCGTTGCTGGTTGGCGACCAGGGCATCTTCAGTACGCAAACGCACCAGCGCTTGCGCCACATGATTGCCCAGCATCGACAACAAATGCAGTTCTTCGCGGCTGCGCTCGCGGCGCTCGTCTTCGTCGAGGAAACACAAAAAGCCGAACATCTCGCCGCGATCAAGCAGCGGAATACACAGCAAGCGGCGCGCGCCCAGTTGCGCCAGCCACATTTGTTCGGCCAGGGGCAGTTCGAGCAGCGATTTGTTCAGCACCATCCCTACCGTGAGCGTATCGGCCATCAGCGCGTAGCTGCGGTAATCGATCACGCGCAGGTGTTCCGGCGTGCTAGCGGCAATGCGACAGGCTTGATCACGCCACACCGCCATCAAGCGGGCGTGGCGGCTACGGTCGGGGGTATTGAGATACAAGCTGACCACGCTGGCGCGGGTCACGTCGGCTAAAGCGGCAAGGGCGCCGGTCATGCCGCCGCCCTCTTCGTTGGCCAGGAGTTGGCCCACTACCCGATCAAATGCGTTGAAGTACGCCTGATACAGTCCGGCGTCGCGCTCCAGCATCAGCGGGGGGATCCACATCCAGCCATTCTGGTTTGACCATCTGCGTACCTGGATAAAAAAACGGCACCCGGATAAGGGTGCCGTTTGTATTAATCCGTATTTCGATGGTGCGAGTCTGGCGGGTAAAAAAAATTACCGCGTCAATTCGCGTCCGGCGGAGAAACCTGTTCGGCGTAGCCACATTCCTTCTGCGGGCACACTTTTTTTCCAGGCCGCGACGCTTGGTGGTCTTGAGCGTCAGCACCGGCCACTGGCATTTCGGGCAGGTCTCGGCGATGGGCGGATTCCATGTTGCATATGTGCACTTGGGGTAGGTTGAGCACGAATAGAACAGCTTGCCGTAGCGGCTTTTCTTTTCGGTCAACGTGCCTTTGTTGCACACCGGACATTCCACGCCAGTGTCTTTCGGTTTTTTTCCAACGGCTCGATGTGCTTGCACTTCGGGTAGTTGGCGCAACCGATAAACTTGCCGTAACGGCCGGTCTTGATGATCAGCGTGCCGCCGTCTTCCGGGCACACGCGGCCTTCCACCACTTCGGGCTCGGTCGGCGCGGTATCGGCATCTTCATTCAGATTGCGGGTGTAATCGCATTCCGGATAGGTGGTGCAACCGATAAAGCGACCGCGCTTGCCCAGACGAATCGCCAGCTTGTTGCCGCATTTGGGGCAGGCTTCGTCCAGCTCTTCCTGCGTCACTTCCTTGCGCGACAAGCCCTGTTTTTTCTTCCACTTGTTGATGGAAGCGAGTCCAGAACTCATCCAGCACCGGAATCCATTGGCGCGTGCCGTTGGAGATTTCATCCAGCTGATCTTCCAGCCGCGCAGTGAAGTTGTAATCCACGTACTGGGTAAAGTGGTCGGTCAGAAACTTGTTGACCACTTCGCCGGTGTCGGTCGGGATAAAACGCTTTTTTTATCCAGATCAACGTACTCGCGATCCTTCAGCGTCTTGATGATGGACGCGTAGGTAGACGGACGGCCGATGCCGAATTCTTCCAGCGATTTAACCAGGCTGGCTTCGGAATAACGCGGTGGCGGCTGGGTAAAATGCTGCTCGCCGCTCAGTTTATCCACCGGCAGTGCTTCGCCTTCTTCCAGCGCGGGCAGACGGGCTTCGTCTTCGTCATCCGACTCGACGTCATCCTGATCTTCCTGGTACACGGCAATAAAGCCGGGGAACACCAGCGTCTGGCCCGAAGCACGGAACACGGCCTCCGTGCCCACCTGAATATCCACACCCACGGTATCAAAGCGCGCTGGCGTCATCTGGCACGCCAGTGTGCGCTTCCAGATCATCTGGTACAGCTTGAACTGGTCGGCCGACAGGTAGGGCTTGACCTGGTCAGGCGTACGCAGAATCGACGTCGGACGTACGGCCTCGTGCGCCTCTTGTGCGTTTTTTGGCCTTGTTTTTTTGTACGTCACCGGCGCGTTCGGCAAGTAATCCTTGTCGAAGCTGCTTTCGATGTAACCGCGGATTTCGTCCAGCGCTTCGTTGGCCAAAGCCACCGAGTCAGTACGCATATAAGTAATCAGACCCACCGTGCCCTGGCCTACATCCACGCTTCATACAGCTGTTGCGCAGTGCGCATGGCGCGGTCAGTGGTCATGCCCAGCTTGCGCACGGCCTCTTGTTGCAGCGTGGAGGTGGTAAACGGCGCGGCCGGGCTGCGCGATTTCTTTTTTCTTCTCGACGCTGGCAACGCGGGCATCTTTGCTTCCAGCGCTTTCAGGATATCGGCCTGCGAGGTCTCGCTGGGGATATCAAACTGATCGAGCTTTTTGCCTTGCCATTGCGACAGACGCGCGCTGAATTTGGTGCGCGCCTTGTGGCTGTCGAGATGGATGGTCCAGTATTCCTGCGCGGTAAAGGCGCGGATTTCCAGCTCACGCTCGCAAATCAGGCGCAGCGCAGGGCTTTGTACGCGGCCGGCGGACAAGCCGGAACGCACCTTGCGCCACAGCAGCGGCGACAGGTTAAAGCCCACCAGATAATCCAGCGCGCTACGCGCCTGCTGCGCATCGACCATATTGGCGTCGATGTCGCGCGGGTTGGCCACGGCGTTTTTTTAACGGCCGATTCGGTAATCTCGTGAAACACCACGCGCTTGAAAGTGCGGTCTTTGGTGGTGAGCTTTTTTTTACCTTTCAGGATTTCCATGATGTGCACGAGATCGCTTCACCTTCGCGATCCGGGTCAGTTGCCAGAAACACGTTCTGCGCATCTTTAACGGCGGCACAAATGGCATCGACATGCTTTTTTTGTTCTTGTCGATAACCTGGTATTTCATCTTGAAGTCATGCTCGGTATCGACCGAGCCATCCTTGCGCACCAGGCCACGGACGTGACCGTACGACGCAAGGATTTCAAAATCGTTGCCCAGATATTTCTTCAGCGTTTTCGCCTTGGAGGGCGACTCTACAATCAACAGATTGGCGGGCATGATTTCCCGTTACGTTCAGGGTGGGTCAGGGCCGCGCGGTGCGCTTAGTGCTGCACAAAGCCTTCGCGGCCAAACAGGATTTCTTCGATCAGCAGGTTAGACAGTTCATCACGCTTGCGCCAGACGACCATCAATACAATCAACTGCAACCGTTCTTGCGAAATTTCGCCAGGCGCCGCGCCCATCACCAGATCCAGCGCCAGCTCGCGCTCGGCGCTGCCCAGTACACGGGCTTGTTGCAGGTATAACCAGTAAGCCAGCGCTTCTTCATCAAAGCGGGCCAGCTCGGCCGGGTGCAGATGCCGCAACGGCAAATCGCCCAGCGCGGCATAGCGCCCGGTATCGACCCGATTCAGCTCGGCCAGCCAGGTCAACGCTTGCGCAATGTCATCCTGTTCAAAGCCGGCACTGGCCAGTTTGGTGGCCAGTAGCGACACATCCGGTTCGCTTTCGGACTGATAAAACTGTTCAAAAAAGATAAGCAAGCACTTCCAGCATATAAACCTGAGCAACCTCGACGTCTTTTTTTAATCACTACCCGGAAACTGAAGGCAGCACAACATCAATTCAAGTTGCTGCTTTCCGCAAGACCGGGTTCCAGGTGGGTTCAGGCTCGTCGCTGATACCGGTTTCCCGGCAGCGTAAACAGGGCGCCTTTCATTTCCAGAGCGAGGAGGATTGCGCACAGCCGATCCGGCGTCAAGCGACGCGCAAGCCCAGCGTGTCGACGTCGACCGGGTCAAAACCGGCGGCCTGGAGTACTTTCTGCTCGGTAGCATCAAGCGCGGGTGCGGGCTGGGCAGGCACTAATGCGTCTGTACTGCGCCGCTGTCCCAGGCCAGCTCGCCCATGATGTCCTCGGCGCTCTCGACCAGTTTGGCGCCTTGCTTTATTAGATAGTGACAACCCTTGGCCAGCGGCGAATGGATGGATCCGGGGATGGCAAACACCTCGCGTCCCATCTCGTTGGCCTGGCGTGCGGTAATCAAAGACCCCGAGCCCATGGCCGCCTCCACCACCAGGCAACCGCGCGCCAATGCAGCAATCAAGCGATTACGGCGGGGAAAATGATCTTTGATCGGGCCTTCGCCCAACATGAATTCAGAAACGATCAGACCAGCGGCAGCGATGTCGTGCGCCAGTTGCCGGTTGCTGGCGGGATAAACCCGGTCCAGCCGGTGCCGACAAAGGCGATGGTGCTGCCCTGCCCCCGCAAGCCACCGCGATGCGCCGCGG
>BBFD01000132.1 GCA_001313065.1 Silvimonas sp. JCM 19000 | reverse complement strand
CCAGCGTGTAGTGGCGCTCGCCGATATGCAGTTGGTGATGCCCGGCGTCGACGGCATCAGCTCGGTGATGATGTGACCGTCCGGCCGTGCTGCAGCGTGCCGCCGAGGCGCCCGCGCTTCCAGCTCGATCAGGTAATTCTGTCCGGCATCAAACGCGCTACCGGGCAACACCAGCGGCTGCGCCACGGTGGCGGTAAACCAGGGGTTGGTGCACGCTCGGCCTGGTCACGCAGTGCGCGCGCCGTATCGGCGGCTTGTTCCGCAGTGGCGCACGGCAGGCCAAGACGGCCAAACACATTCCGCAGTACGTCGGCATCGGGCGTATGTATCCGGCCGAGAATGTCTTGCCAGCGCATTTGTATGCCAGCGGCGAGTGCGAGTTGTTCGAGTCCGGCGTCTGGCGCCTGGGGCGAGTGGGAAAAAAATGAATCCATCGGGCAGCCCCTTAAGCATTTGCTGGAATGCTAACGAGTGTGAGCCAGTTCTCACCATCCGCCATCCGCCCCGTGGCGCGCAGGAATCGACCGACAGCTTTGTAGTCCATGGGGTGGAACCCAGCAGCCTGGTCCGGCCCCACCACGCAAGCTGGTGCCAGCGTCACGGCCCGCCAGCATGGGCTGTGCGCGCGGACAAACCACGCTATTGCGCGCGTCCGGCCATATTCCTGCGGTTCTGGTAACGCTCGTACAACCACGCCAGCGGCGTGGCCGACAGTCCATGCGCCACGATGGAGATCGCGACGATGGTGAGTATGATGCCCGCCATACGATCCCCCAGCGGCCCGGGCAGCCCGGCGTTGATGGCATAGCTGACGTAAAACAAGGAGCTGACGCCACGGATGCCAAACCACTCGATCAAACGGGCCTGCACCGGTCGCACGCTGGTGCCGATCAGGCCGAGGTACACCGAAACTGGCCGCACCACCACAAACAACATAAAGGCCGGCAACAGCGCGGGCCACGACCAGAAGCCAGCACTGAGCAAACAGCCAATCAAGAACACCATGGCAAATTCAGCCATGTGTTCCAGTTGTTCATTAAAGACCAGAACCTTTAGCGCCAGCCACGCCGGGGCTTTTTCCGGATGGCTGGCGGCATCGGCTTCGTTGCCGACCTCGACCGCGCCCACTGCTTCTTCCGGGCCACGGCCGCTGCTATGCCGATGTTCAATGCGGCGCAAGGCCACGCCCGCGGCAAATACGGCCAGAAAGCCGTTGCACACGCAGAGCTGCGCCAGGCCATAGGCCATAAAAAATGGTGCCGAGCGCGACGAACTCATCCAGCCCCATCGCCGCGCGCCGCAAGCGCAAATAGGGGATGCCGTGTCCTACCAGCGTTCCCAGCAGCAAGCCAACCCCCACGCCACCGAGCATGCCCCAGACCACGTCCATACCAAACCACGTCCACAAGCCGGGATTTTTTGCCGGGCAATAAAAAACGTCAGCGCCAGCACCACAAACGGCATCGCTACACCGTCGTTCATACCGGCTTCACCGGTCAGGCTGAAGCGCACCGCGTCTTTGTCACCCGGGTTCTGCACGGTTACTTCCGATGCCAGGGCTGGATCAGTCGGCGCCAGCATCGCGCCCAGCAGCAATGCGGAGGCCAGGTCCATGCCCAAGGCAAACACGCACACCAGCGTCATCAGCCCGATCGACAACACCAGCGTCGGCAAGGCCAGTCGCAAGGCGATGCGCCAACGCGGATCGGTAAAGGGCAGACGTAATTTAAGACCGGCAGAAAACAGCGACAGAATCAGCGCCACTTCGCAGGCCAGCTGCAACATATGGGCGTGATGTGAGGGATGGAGCCGGATCAGGTTGAATCCGGCCGGGCCCGCCGCAAGGCCGAGCACAAGATACAAAGTGGCAGTACTGATCGGCAGCCGCTTGAGCGTGCTGCCGATCACCACCATAAACAATAGCGACCCGCCGATCAGCAGCCACCAGACGGTTAACGATTCCATAAGGTGGCTTTAGCTCGGTTGTATCAAAGTCGGGGATCGGTACGCACGCTGGACGCATGCAGCCTGTCGTCAACCACAGGCTCCGCCAGCGTGCCGCTGGCATTGCGCGCAGTCACCGGATCATTCACCACCACGCGATCCGGCGTAGCCGGGCCGTGGGTGCGGCGGATGGTGATCTCCGCTTCCGGGCGCACACCGGCAATCCCGCCCAGCAAACCCGCCAGGCCCCGATCAGCAAGCCAAATGCGCCCCACAGCGAGGCCTGGGCCGCCGCTTTGGATGCAGTTTGTGCGGCTTGTTGTACTTGCTGGCGTGCCTGGGTCAACTGGCCTTCCCAGCGGCTGACTTGTTGATCGGCCTGCGTCGGGGTCTGGCCGGTGCGTTGCGACAGCGTTTGCACCAGTTGCGCCCGGTCAGTGGCATACGCTTCCGAACCGGCCTCGTCGGCCAGCAGACGCGCAGCAGCAGCGCGGACTTGCTCATCGCTGACTGCGGCTTTGGCGGCCTGGGCATCGCTGGATGCGCCATTGCTACCCAGCAAGCCCTGCACCTGGCGTTGGACAAAGGCCGGGGTATCGCTCTGGCTGGCACCGGCGGCGGCAGCGGTCACACCTACGCCCACGCTATGCGCCACGGCGCCTAGCGTCGACACAAACAAAAAAACGCGCCCAGCAAGGTGGTGATGGCCCAGACCAGCACGCCATGCAAAGCGCCATCCTGTTTCTGCAAAGTGCCGGACAGACGCGCCGCGGTCCAGCCGCCGAGCACCAGCGAAATCACGCTGGACACGGTCCACCACAAAATCGAGCCAAGCCCGCGCCATTCAGCTATCGCCGTTGCGCGCTGCCATATTCAGCAAAGAAAATCCGATACCCGCGCCGAGCAAACTAAAGAACAACTGCACGGCCAAGGCGACCGCCACCCCAGCCAGCGCGGCGCCCCAACGCGTGCGCTTGAGCGCGCCGCCCTCGGCATCCACCATCACCGGCTCGGTCGCTACATCCAGCGTGATATGACTCATGATTTGTGTCTCCGGGTGCGGCGCGACGGTGTAATCCACGGCGCGCCAGATACGCAATACGCCCGGCTGTTTACAGCGCGGGCGTGGTGCGAGGCTTCATCGGCTTAGAGATGAAACAGAAAATAGACCAGCAGCAAAACGGTAAACGGAACGCCCAGCAGCCATGCCAGAAAGTACTTGCCCATGATGATTCTCCCTGCGGTGAGTTCGGTGACATCGCCCTGTTGCAATGTCTTATCCAGTGATTGCATCGTAGGCTGGGCGCGGGTTTGCGCCTGTCAGTGCGCGCGCGCGATTCTGGTGCGGGCAGTCCCGATTCGCCGGTAGGTGCAGTCCCACATGGGGCCGACTGCGGCGGGCAATCTCGCATCCCGGCGGTACTCGTGATCCTCACGTACACACGGTACGCTCCGGTCACTGCGTTCCGGCGGTATGCAAGCTTGCCGCACCGCAGCCGCCCCAGTGCATTGCGGTCATCGTCTGTTAACCGGGCTGATCGAACTTGCAACCCGTCCTGGAACCATGCCGGGGCGCGATCGCGCTAGCTGATGTTCTAGACTGAGGCTGTTCCGCTTTAGCCCCTCACAGGAGAAAACGTATGGCCCATCAAGTGGCAATTCTGGTCGGCAGCCTGCGCAAGGCGTCGTTTAATCGCAAGACCGCACATGCGCTGATTGATCTGGCACCGCCGTCTTTGCAATTGCAGATTCTGGAGATCGGCGAGCTGCCCTTGTACAACGAGGATATCGACGGCGACGAGCCGCCCGCGCCGTGGGTGACGTTTCGCGAGAAGTTGCACGCGGCCGAAGCCGTGCTGTTTATCACGCCGGAATACAACCGCTCGGTGCCGGGCGCGCTGAAGAATGCGATTGATGTGGGTTCACGCCCGTATGGCAAGAGCGGCTTCAGCGGCAAACCGGGCGGCGTGATCAGTGTGTCGCCGGGCGCGATTGGCGGCTTTGGCGCCAACCATCATCTGCGCCAGTCGCTGGTGTTTCTGGATGTGCTGGTGCTGCAACAACCCGAGGCCTATCTGGGCGGCGCGGGCAGATGTTTGATGAGAATGATCAGCACCGAACGTACCGAGCAGTTCTTGCGCAAGTACGTGGAAGCGTTCGAGGGCTGGGTAAAACGCTTCAAATAGGGTGGGTCATGACCCACCAGTCAAAGGCATATCCACAAGCGTTGCGCCTGGCATGCCACTTTGAATGGTGGGTCAATAACTATCAATCAAAGCGGTATCTCGAGACATGTGGCTCGGTTACGCGGCTTTGGATGGTGGGTCTAGACCCACCCTATTAGATGATTTGCAAGTCGGCTTTGAGGCTGCCTGCGGCTTTCATCGCTTGCAGTATCGCCAGCAAATCCTGCGGCGTCGCGCCGACAGCATTGAGCGCGCGCACCACGTCGCGCAAGTTGGATGCCTTGGGCAGCCGCACGATCGGGCCTTTGTCGGCATCAATCTGGATATCCGCATTGGTATTGCGTGCGGTGCGGCCGCCCGACAGCGGCGGCGGTTGTACCACGGTGTTGATGGCGTTGATGGTCACGGTCAGATTGCCGTGCGAAATTGCGCATGGGTCCACCGTCACCGCCTGGTTCATCACCACCGAACCGGTGCGCGCGTTGATGATCACGCGGGCGGCAACATCGGCCGGGGTGACATCCAGCGTTTCCAGCTTGCTCAAAAAAAGTGACGCGCTGGTTGGTGTCTTCCGGCGCGCGAATCTGGATCACGCGGCCGTCCATGGCGGACGCCACCGGGCCAAACGCGCTATTGATTGCGGTAACCACATGGTTGGCGACGGTAAAGTTGGTCTCCAGCAATTCCAGCTGCACAAAATCACCCTGCCCCACGCCGCCGGGCACCGCGCGTTCCACCGTGGCCCCGCCGGGAATACGCCCGGTGGCCAACTGGTTGATGGTGGTACTTGAGCCACCGGCCGAAGCACCCGCCCCTGCCACCAGCACATTGCCCTGCGCCATGGCGTAAATCTGGTTATCCACGCCCTTTAACGGCGTCATCACCAAGGTACCGCCGCGCAAGGATTTGGCGTTACCTATCGACGACACAGTGATATCGAGCGGTTGTCCCGGCCGGGCAAAGGCCGGCAGTGCGGCGGTAACGGTGACGGCCGCCACGTTCTTGAGCTGCAGATTGCCGCCGCTGGGCACTTGCACGCCCAGGTTGTTGAGCATGTTGGTGACCGATTGCACGGTAAACGGCGTTTGCGTGGTCTGGTCACCGCTGCCGTCCAGACCCACCACCAGGCCATAACCAATCAACTGGTTGGGGCGCACGCCGGCAAAGGTGGCGATATCCCTGATCTTGTCCGCACGTGCGGTCATGGCCGTCATGCTGAACAACAGGGCCAGCATGACGCTGCCGATACGCAAAAGCCGCATGATGATTCAATCCTTAGAACGGGCTGACGCTCTGGAACAAACGCTGCATCCAGCCCATGGTATTAGCGTCGGCTATCGTGCCCACGCCCACTTGTTCAATCCGGGCATCGCCCACTTTGGTCGAGGCGATGGTGTTGCCCGCGGCGATATCGGTCGGATTTACCACCCCCGTCAAACGCAAAGTGTTGACGTGGCCGCCGATGCCGATCTGCTTCTCACCACCAATCTGCAAATTGCCGTTGGACAGCACATCCGTCACCGACACCGTGATCGCGCCGGTAAAGGTATTGGTGTTGTTGGCCTGGCCGGTGCCGGTGAACTTGTTATCGCCCGAGGTGGTGGCGGTGCCGCTGCTCAGGAAAGTACGCAAGAAGCCCGGAATGATGGGCAAAGAGCCGGTGCCGGTCAGGCTCAGGCTGCCATTGCGTTCGCTGGCGGTATTGACCTTGTTGGCCGCGTTGAGGTTTTCCGAAATCGTAATCGTGAGCAAGTCACCGATATGCCGCGCCACGCGTTCTTCAAACAACTGGCGCGAATTGGCCGACTGGAAAATAGCGCCTGATTGTAATTGGCCTGCAGCCCCGGTTCCGGGCGCACGGTAGTGGGCGCGGTGATGATCGTGGTGGTCGGCGCCGACGAGCACGCGGCCAGCACGGCGGCGGTACTGGCCAACAGGCCAAAGCGGACGATGGCGTTCATGATCTTTCCTCTACGACGGCAATTACAACTGCGTGAGCTTCTGCAACATCTGGTCCGACGTCTGCACCGAGCGGCTGTTGATTTCATAAGCGCGCTGCGCCTGGATCATGTTGACCAGTTCTTCGGTGACGTTAACGTTGGAGGTTTCGATATACCCCTGGTTGATGGCACCCAGGCCGTTGGTGCCGGGCGTGCCCACCGTCGGCGCGCCGGAGGCATTGGTTTCCAGATACAGGTTGTCGCCGATGGCTTGCAGACCGGGGTCGTTGATAAATGTGGCCAGCTGTATGGTGCCCAGCGTCACCGGCGCATTCGAGGCGTTATTGACCACGGCCGTCACCGTGCCATCTTTGGCAATCGACAACGACGTGGTGCCGGCTGGCACTTGCAGCGCGGGTTGCAAGGCCAGGCCGTTTGCGGTCACCACATTGCCCTGGTTATCCAGCTGGAACGAACCATCACGCGTATAGGCGGTGGTGCCATCCGATTGCGCAATCTGGAAGAAACCCGCGCCGTTAATGGCGATATCGAGCTGGCCTTCGGTCAGCTGCAAGTTACCTTGCTGGAAAATCCGCGCCGTCGCCACCGGGCGCACACCGGTACCCAGTTGCAGGCCGGTGGGCGATTGCGAAGTCTGGCTGGTGGCCGCGCCGGGCTGGCGCAGGTTTTGATACAGCAGATCTTCAAAAAATCGGACGTTCGCGTTTGTAACCGGTGGTGGCCACGTTGGCGAGGTTATGCGAGATCACGTCGACGTTGGTCTGCATGGCATCCATGCCCGTCTTGGCGATCCACAGTGAACGCATCATGGTGCGGTTTCCTCGTTGGCGATTGTTGGTTTCGTTGTTGTTATGTCAGATCAGCGCGGCTTAGCTGCTGAACTGGATCAGCGTCGCGGCCGAGCGCGCGTTGGTGTCTTCGTTCTGGATCATCTGCACTTGCAGGTCGTAATGGCGTTGCGCGCTGATCATGTTGACCAGTTCGGACACCGCATTGACGTTGCTGTTTTCCAGCGACGAGCCCTGCACTTTGACGTTGGCATCAGCCTGCGCCGTCTGGCCATCGCGCTGGCGGAACAAGCCATCGCTGCCCTTGGCCAGCAGATTGGTGGCCGGGTTGACCAGCTTGAGCTGGCCCAGGTCTATGGTGTTGGCCGGGTTGTCACGCGGTACGCCGGTAACGGTGCCGTCCGCAGCAAAAGACACATTGGTGTTTTCCGGCACGGTGATCGGGCCGTTGGTGCCCAGCACGGTCAGGCCGTTGCGCGTTTTGAGCAAACCGGCCGCGTCGATCTCGAAGCCGCCGTTGCGCGTGTAGGCCTCGCCGGTGCTGGTCTGCACGGTAAACCAGCCGTCACCGTCGATTGCCGCATCCAGATCGCGCCCGGTGAACTGCTCCGAACCGGGGGTGAAATCCTGGCCGGTGGTTTGCGCCACCACAAAGGCGCGCGTCGGCTCGCCGCCGCCCAACACCGGCACGGCACGAAACGCATCCAGATCGGCCCGAAAACCTGGCGTCGACACGTTAGCCAGATTGTTCGAGACGGTGGCTTGCCGGTTCATGGCCTGTTTGGCCCCGGTCATAGACACATAAATAAGCCGATCCATGCGTTGCGTTTGCCTGTATCTGTGCTGCGGGTTAGTGCGTTAATTACGCCAGGTTAACGATGGTTTGCAGGATGGTGTCCTGCGCCTTGATCGTCTGGGCATTGGCCTGGTAGTTACGCTGCGCGGTAATCAGATTGACCAGTTCATTGGTCAGATCGACGTTGGAATCTTCCACCGCCGACGATTGCAGCGAACCCAGGTTACCGGTGTTGGGGTCGCCAATAATCGGCTGGCCCGAGGCAAAGGTCGAAGACCAGCGGTTGTCACCCAGCGGCTGCAGGCCCTGATTGTTTTCAAACGACGCCAGCACGATCTGCCGATGTTCTTGGTCTGGCCGTTGGAGTAGTTACCCACCACCACGCCATCCGAACCAATCGACAAACCGGTGATGGTGCCGTCGGCGTAGCCGTCCTGTGTTAGTGCGGTGACGTCAAACGGGCTACCGAATTGCGTGCTCTTGGGGAAGGTGACGGCAAAGGTAAACGGGCTGGTGGCGCCGTTGGGGGCGGTCAGCGTGGTCGAAAAGGTAAAGCCCGACACGTTGCTGGCGGCGGTGCCGGTCAAGGGATCAGTCGGCACGGTGGTCGCGTCCAGCGCGCCGTTGCCGGTAAACATCAGATAACCATTGGTGCCGCCGGCGCCGGTCGGGGTGGGGGTACCACCGTCAAACGAGGTTTGCACTTCCCACTGGTTGGCCGCCACTTTGGTGAAATAAAACGACAGGTTGTGCGACACGCCTTGCGCATCGTAAACCGTGGCGGTGGTGGTGCTGGTATAGGTGGCCGGGTCGCTAATCGACAGCGGGCCCACGCCGGTGGGCGATGCTGCCCGGCTGATCACCGGCGATGAGGCATTCAGGTTGGTGGTCAGCGACAAACCGGCGTTGGCCGTGCCCGAGCCGCCGGTGGCGCGTGCGCCGATATTGCCGACAGTGACTTGCAACGGTTGCGGCGTGCCGCCTTTGATCAAGGCGCCGGTGGTGGCGCTGACGGGCCAGCCGGTCAGGTATTGGCCGTTGTTGACGATAAAGCCGGTGTTATCCAGTTGGAACTGGCCATTACGCGAATACGAAATCGAACCGGCCGCGCTTTGCATCCGGAAAAAACCCGTTGCCGGTAATCGCAACATCCAGCGGGTTGCTGGTGGTCTCGACGTTACCCTGGCCGTATTGCTGCGCGATGTCCTTGATGCGGGTACCGATACCGGCCACGTTGGACGACGACGCAAAGGTCGAGGCATAGATATCGGCGAACTCAGCGCGCGATTCCTTGAAGCCAACCGTGTTGGCGTTGGCGATGTTGTTGCCGACGACGTCCAGGTTTTTTGGACGATGCATTCAGACCGCTAAGACCTTGCTGGAAACCCATGGTGTTCTCCTGAATCCAGTACGTGGGCCGCGCTGGATTTGCCCTCCCCGGGCATCAAATCAATCAGTATTTAAAGGCCGTGTTTTATGGGTTGGTGCAATCAGGACGAGGTTGAGCTGGTGCTCGAACTGCTCGACGGGATTGCCGCGATCTGTTTGATGTCGCTGAGATTAACCTTGCTGCCGTCACCCAGCGTGACCTGGATGCCGCTGGAACCGAGTACCACGCTGGTGGCTTGCTGCCAGCCATCCACGGGCAGACTGTTGCTGGTGCCGCTGGCATCCGTGCCTTTGGCCACCAGTTTGTATTCGCCCTTGGCCACCTTGTTGCCGTTGGCGTCGGTGCCGTCCCATTCGATGTCGTTCATCTGGCCGGCGGTCGGCGTGCTGGTGAAGGTATCCACCACCGAACCGCTGCTGTTGACCACTTGCACCGTCATGCTTTGCGTACCGGTCGGCACATCCACCGAAGCGGAAACCGGATTGGTGCCATCAAAGGTAAACGAGCTGGTGGTCGGTGCCAGTACCGCTTTGCCGATCAGCTGGCCGCTTGCAGCGACTGTGCCGAAGAACTGGAGGTGAGCAGCGACTGCAGATTGGCATTCACTTGCGCCAGGCTGGTCACCGTGCTGATCTGGGCCAGTTGCGAGGTGGTCTGCGCGCTATCCATCGGGTTGGTCGGATCCTGGTTCTGCAATTGCGTCACCAGCAATTTAAGAAACTGGTTTTGCTGGTCAGTGGCGGCCTGCGCTGCGGCCGAACCACTGGCTCCCGACGAAGTGGCGCTGGTGCTGTTCAGGCTGCTGAAGTCAAACGACTTGTTGCTCACGGAACTGGTCATGATGCATGTCTCCCGGACAAGACTTAAGCCGTACCCAGTTGCAACGTGCGTTGCACCAGCGTTTTGGCGGTATTCATTACGTCGGCATTGGTCTGATAGGCCCGCGAAGCCGACAACATATTGGTCATTTCTTCCACCACATTCACATTGGGCATGGCCACGTAACCGTTGCCGTCTGCCAGCGGATTGTGCGGATCGTATTGCAGGCGTGGCGGCGCTTGATCTTCCACCACATCGCGCACTTTGACGCCCACCCCGGCGCCGTTTTCGCTGCCGATGGCCGAAGCCTGAAACACCACTTGTTTGGCGCGATACGGCTGGCCGTTGGAGCTGGTCACCGAATCGGCGTTAGCCATATTGCTGGCCACCACGTTCAGGCGCATCGACTGCGCGGTCATGGCCGAAGCGGCGATATCAAAAGTGCGAAACATGCCCATGAGTTACACCCCGTTATTGCGACGACAAAGCGGCGCGATAGCTGGAAATTGCGTTTTGCATAAACGTGATCGACGCTTCGGACCGCAGCGTGTTGTCGGCGAAGTCACGCATTTCTACGTTCATGTCGACGGTGTTGCCATCGATCGACGGTTGGGTTTCGGTGCGGTATTTCAGCGTCGGCGCAAACGGGTCGATCTTGTTGGCCGGTTGCAGATGGCGCGCATCGGTTGTAGCCAGCGGGGCAGTGCTTTTGCCGCTGCTGGCGACAGCCGACTGGTAGGCGCTCTGGAAATCAAAATCGCGCGCTTTGTAGTTGGGGGTATCGGAGTTGGCGATATTGCTGGCGAGCACGTCCTGGCGGTAGCCGCGCAGTTTCATTGCGGTGGCTTGTTTGTCCAGGTATTGATCCATCATGCCGACGGCCATCGTGTTGCTCCTTTACGTTTGTGCGTAGAGAAGCATGAAGCATGCCAGGAATTATCTTATTGATAATCTTAGGAAAATTCTTTGTTTGGGGTGGCGGCAAGCGGGGGTCGGCAAGATTTGCCGGTGGTAGGTGGCAAGAACTCGCCATTGCGGCGGGTGGTTTTTTTTTGGGGGGTAGTGTTGCAGCGGCTGTTGACGACCCTTAACCGCTTAGCCTGCGGCGCATTTTAGATACCCGGGGGTGCCCGGGAGCACGTCACTTTTCTTTGCTTCGCCAAAG
>BBFD01000131.1 GCA_001313065.1 Silvimonas sp. JCM 19000 | reverse complement strand
GGCGGATTGCGCTCGGGACCGAAGGCGCTGCAGGCGGACAGGCTGAGCGCGGCGGCACCGGTCAGGAATAAAGCGGCGCGGGTCATGGCTGGGCCTCCGGTTGGGCGGGTTCGTCGCGCTTGACGCGGAACCACAGGGCATACAAAGCGGGCAGATAGAACAGCGTTAACACGGTGGCGACGGTAATGCCGCCCATCAGCGCTGTGGCCATCGGCCAAAGAAGTTGCTGCGCAACAGCGGGATCAGTGCCAGTACGGCGGCGGCCGCGGTCAGCGTAATCGGGCGGAACCGGCGCACGGTGGCCCCGATGATGGCCTCGAAGCGACTATGCCCGGCGCGAATATCCTGTTCGATCTGGTCCACCAGGATGACCGAGTTGCGCATGATGATGCCGAACATGGCAATGGTGCCCAGCATGGCCACAAAGCCGAACGGCATATGAAACAGCAACAAGGCAAACACCACCCCGATCAAGCCCAGCGGTGCGGTGAGCACCACCATCAGCACACGGCTAAAGCTTTGCAGTTGCACCATCAGCAAGACCAGCACGGCAATCAGCAAGACCGGCATCTGCACATTGATCGATGCTTGCGCCTTGGCGTTTTCTTCGACTGCGCCGCCGATTTCGACGCGATAACCCACCGGCATCTCGGCACGAATGGCAGCCAGTTGCTTATCCAGCGTGTTGGTCACATTGATGCCCTGCGCGCCGTGCTGCACATCGGATTGCACGGTAATGGTGGGTTGCCGGTCGCGCTCCCAGACCACGCCGTATTCCAGGCCATAGGTAAAGCGACCCAGCGCCGCCAACGGCACGGCGTTGCCATTACCACCCGGCAGTGCCAGCCGTTCGATCTGGCCGGGGTCGATCCGGTCGTGTTCCGGCGCGCGCAGATCAACGCCGATCAGTTTGTCGCGTTCGCGGAATTGGGTGACGGTGTAGCCGGTGAGCGACATTTGCAGATAATCCGCAATATCTTTCGACGACACATTCAAGGCCCGCGCTTTGACCTGATCAATCTCGAAATGCACTGAGCGCTCGGCGGGCTCATCCCAATCAAATTGCACGTGGCTGGTGTCGGGATGATTGCGCATCACGTTAGCAACCTTCTCGGCCCAGACGCGCACGGTGGCAATCTCCGGCCCGCTAACGCGGAACTGCACCGGAAAGCCAATCGGCGGGCCATTTTCCAGGCGGCTGATACGTGTGCGCAGCGTGGGAAATTGTTCGCGCAATACGGTATCGAGCGATTTGGCCAATGCTTCACGGTCGGCAATGGTTTTGCCGGTGATCACCACTTGGGCAAAGTTGGGGGAAGGCAGTTGCTGGTCCAGCGGCAGATAGAAGCGCGGCGCGCCGGCGCCCACAAAGTCGATGAAATGATCGATGCCGTTTTGCCGGGCAAGGATGGCTTCAAAGCGTTGGGTTTCCCGCAGCGTGGCGGCAAACGACGCGCCTTCGGGCAAGCGCAGATCAACCAGCAATTCGGTGCGATCGGAACTGGGAAAGAACTGCTGCGGCACCAGGGTAAACGCCCCCATGCTTAGCAGAAACAGCGCCAGCGTAACGCTCAATACCGTCTTGCGCCGCGTTACGCACCAGGCAATCCAGCCGCGTAAACGACGATAGAAACCGGTGTCATAAATATCGTGATGCTGCGCATTCGGGCCGTCATCGTGATGGCCGAGCGCACGGCGGGTGGGATGCTCGGACAAGATGCGATAGCCCAACAGCGGAATGACGATGACTGCCGCCAGCCACGACAACAACAAGGCGATTGCCGATACCTCAAAAAATCGAGCGCGTATATTCGCCGGTGGCGGACTCAGCCAGCGCAATCGGCAAAAAAGCCCGAAACCGTGACCAGCGTGCCGGTCAGCATCGGAAACGCGGTGCTGGTATAGGCAAACGCTGCGGCACGCATGCGGTCGTAGCCTTGCTCCAGCTTCACCGCCATCATTTCGACGGCGATGATGGCGTCATCCACCAGCAAACCCAGCGCCAGAATCAGCGTGCCCAGCGACACTTTGTGCAAGCCGATGCCAAACAGATGCATCAACAACGCCGTGCCCGCCAGCACCAGTGGAATCGACAACACCACCACCATGCCGGTACGCAAACCCAGGCTGATCAGGCTTACCACCAGCACAATGCCGATGGCCTCGGCCACTGCTTCAACAAACTCGTCCACCGACAACGACACTGCGTGCGGCATGCTGGCCACGGGTACCAGCTTGAGGCCGGCGGGCAGCAATTGCTGTAGATGCGCGGTCTGGCTATCGAGCGCTTTGCCCAGGGCGATCACGTCGCCGGATGGCGCCATGGTCACGCCGATGCCCAGCACATTCTGCTTGTTATGCCGCATGTATTCGGTGGGCGGATCGGTATAGCCGCGCTTGACCTGAGCGATATCGCCCAGCCGGATAACGCGATTGTTCACACGGATCAAGGTGTCGGCCAACTGCTCAACTGAATTGAACTGCCCGCCCGGCCGCACATAGACGCGGTCATCCGCCGTGGTAAACACCCCTGCCGCTGCCACACTGTTCTGCGCATTGACGGCATCGCCAATCTGCTGCGGCGTCAGCCCCAGCTTGGCCAGCTGCGCATTGCTGATCTCGATATAAATGCGCTGTTCCTGGTCAGCAATAAAGTCGACCTTGGCCACGCCGGCCACCCGCAGCAACTCGGTACGCAGCGTTCGGCGTAATCATGCATTTGCGCAAACGAAAAGCCATCGCCTTCCAGCGCATACAGATTGGTGTAGACGTCGCCAAATTCATCATTAAAGAACGGACCCTGCACGCCCGGTGGCAAGGTATAGCCGATGTCACCGACTTTTTTTGCGCACCTGATACCAGGTGTCGGGCACGTCTTTGGGCGGCGCGGCGTCTTTGATGGTAAAGAACAGTTGCGATTCGCCGGGGCGCGAATAGCTGCGCAAATAATCGACGTTGGGCGTTTCCTGCAATTTGCGGGCGATGCGGTCGGTGACTTGTTCCTGCACCTGGCGCGCGGTGGCTCCCGGCCACAGGGTACGGATCACCATGACTTTGAAGGTAAACGGCGGATCTTCCGATTGCGCCAGCTTGCCGTACGACAAGATGCCGAAGGTGGTGAGCAGCACCAGTAAAAAAGATCACCAGGCCTGATGGCGCAGCGCCCATGCCGACAAATTGAAGCGATGCGCTTGCTCGGCCGGCGTCAGTGCGGGCTCGCCGGGCGGTGCTTGCGCGGGTGCGCTGTGGCTGGACAAATCCGGATCGGGCGGCAAGCTCATGGCGCGGCCCCTTCTGCGGCTTGTTCGGCGGCAAACAACGGTTTGATCGGCTTGACGGTTTCACCGGCGTAGACGGTGTGTACGCCCGCCTGCACCACTTGCTCACCATTCTTGATGCCACCGCTGACGCTGGCGGTGCGCTCGTCATAACGCAGCACGTTGACCTTGCGCAGTTCCAGCTTGTTACTGGCATTGACCACCCAGACCGCCGGGTCTTTGCCTGATGGAAGATGGCAGTGGCGGGTAACTGAAAGTTGCCCGCGTCGGCATGGCTGCTGCCGCCGGGCACAGGCTGCAACAGCGCGTCCCCGGTCATGCCGAATTTGACCGCATCACCCGGTTGCAACAACGTCAACTTGACACGCCAGGTACGGCTTTGCGCGTCCGCGGCCGGCGCGACTTCGCGCACCTTGGCGGCGAATTGCTGGCCGGGCAAAGCCGGAAAGGTAATCGTGGCGTTCTGGCCCGGCTTGATGCGCGCCAGGTCGCGCTCGGAGGCATCCAGATACAGATCGGTATCGCCGCTCCAGGCCAGGCCGTAAATGCTTTGCCCGGCCGCCACCACCGCGCCGGTGTCGGCGTTTTCGCTGGTGATTACCCCATCGTGATCGGCCACCAGGGTGTTGTATTGCAGATTGTTTTGCGCCAGCAGCAACTGGGCGGCGGCTGATCGCGCCCGGCCACGGCGGCCGTGTAATTGTCCTGGCTTTGTTCCAGCTGATTGGCGGCAATCAGATTCTTTTGCGCCTGGCCTTGGTCGCGCTGCAGCTGTTGCTGGGTGTACACCACTTTGTGCGCGGCAGCGTCCAGTTGCGCTTGTGCGCTGGCGACCTGCTTTTGCGCGTCAATCGCATCCAGACGTGCCAGCACCTGGCCCTGGCGCACGTGATCGCCCAGGCGCACCTTGCGTTCGATCAGTTTGCCCGCCACGCGAAAAGACATGGCGTTGGTATAGCGCGAGGCGACTTCAACTGGATAACGCAAGGCAGCGCCAGGCTGGGCATTGCTGGATTGCGCGGGTAGCGCCACCACCAGGCCGGTGGCGCGGGGGGTGCTTCTGGCTTCTGGCAAGCGGCGACAGTGGCAGCCAGTAACAAGACGACGGGCATGGGCAGCGAGCGGCGTGGCGGCAGGCCAACGCGGCGGATAAGGCTGGGCTTCACGGAGAGCTCCTGATGGCTGATCGGCTGATCTGATCGGGGATCGGGTCCGCGCTGACAGACAGGTCGCGCGGATCTTTCTTGATTCGACGTCGCATCCTAATACACACCTGTATCTGAATACAACCACGTTCTTTTGCGCAATCGGCCGTGCTAATATCGCCGCCATGACCCGCAAACGCCTCTCCCGTGAAGAAAGCCGCGATCAGACGCGCCAGCGCCTGCTCGACGCCGCGCTGGCACTCATCGCCCAGAAAGGCCTGGCCGCGACCAGCGTCGAAGATATCGCCGAAGCTGCTGGCTATAGTCGCGGCGCGGTGTATTCCAACTTTGGCGGCAAAGGTGATCTGTTTATTGAGCTGCTGCGGCGTGACCACCACGAGATGATGGCCGCGTTTGATGCCGTGCTGGACGACGCCCTGCCCATCGAAGAAGTACGCCAGCGGATGCGTGCGCTGTACGTCAGTCTGTATGCCGATACCGCCTGTTTTATGAACTGGACCGAGGCGCGCATGCTGGCCGCGCGCGATGCCGATTTTCGTGACAAATTTGCCGCGCTGATCGGCGAGAAGACGCAACAAGTGGCGGGCTATATCCGTTATTTCTACAAGCGTCTGGGCGTGGAACCCGCGACCACGCCGGAAGTACTGGCGATGGGCTTTATGAGCCTGATGGAAGGCGTCAAATTGTTTATGTTGTCCAGCCCGCTGGAAATGCGCGCCGAACACGCCGAGGCCGCGCTGGCGGCGTTTATGGACTCGATCACCGAGTTGGCCACACTCAAATCCGTTCAGCCCTGAACGATCTGTCCGCCGCCGTTTTGTGCGCGGCGCGGGCGCGCCATGCCAGGAGCGGTCCTGGCTTATCCGCGCCTTGCCCGCCGCCCACAATGGCCGCCATCTACCCTGTCCCGATACCCCGACGAGCCGCTCATGACAGCCCGAAAACTGCTGCTATGGTTAGTGCTAGCCCTGTGGCTAAGCATTTCCTGCGTGACGCTGATCAAGCTGGATGCGGCGTCGATGTTTCCTGGCGGCTTCTGCGGAACAAAAAAATGACTACGACCAGCGCGATTTCCTTGAATACCAGCGACCTGACTTTGTCCAGGGCTGGCCCTGATCTGATCACCATGCTGCGCGCAACCGCCGACCGCATGTTTGTGCCGATCACCACCTTGTACTGGCTGGTTTCGGTGGTCGAGTCATTTATTACCGGGCATATGCTGCCAGTCTGGTTGATCGGTCTGCCCGCCTTGATCGTGCCCGCCGTGCTGGTCTGGCGTGACGCCGGGGCATTAACCACGCGCCTGGTCGTAGCGTGTGCCTTGATGATCCAGCCATCGTTCCATCCTGACTTCGGGCGGCGCAATCGAAGCGCACTTTGGCGTATTTGTCGTGCTCGGTTTGCTGCTGGTTTATTTTGACTGGAAGCCGATTGCCGCTGCCGCAATCCTGATTGCCATCCACCATCTGGGCCTGAACTTTGCCGCGGACCTGGGCGCAAGCTATCTGTTTAAAGAAGGTCCCTCGATTAGCCGGGTGCTGATCCACGCCGCCTATGTGGTGGTTGAATCAGGCATGCTGGGTTGGTTGGCTTTCAAAATGGAAGGCGCCTTGCGCGCCAGCGGCTTTATGGGGCGCTTTGCCACCCGCGCCGCCGAGGGCGATCTGACCATGCAGTTTCCGGCTGATCTGCTCGATCTGAGCCCGATGCTGCGTGCGGCGCAAACCATGCAAAGCCGCATGACCGAGGCTTTGCACGGGGTGCAGTCCAGCTCGAACATCGTGGCCGATGTCGCCGGTGCGCTCAGCCACGAAAGCGCCAGCCTGCAAGCGGGTATCGAATCGCAAGTCAACGAAACCGGGCTGATGGCCGATGCGCTGCAAGACATCAGCATCGGCATCAGCCAGGTGACCGAAGGGGCCAATGCCGCCAGCGCCGCTATCGTCGAATCTGTGCGCATGGCGGCCGAAGGCGACGCGGCCAGCCTGGGCATCAACGCCGATCTGGATGCCATCAGCGGCACCATCCAGGGGCTGTCCAGCAATATCGAAGCCTTGAATCTGCGCACCGGCGAGGCGATGGCGATTGTCGACTGATCAAGGCCATCACCGATCAGACCAATTTGCTGGCGCTGAACGCCGCTATCGAGGCCGCCCGCGCGGGTGAACACGGCCGTGGTTTTGCTGTGGTGGCGGATGAAGTACGCAAACTGGCCAACAAAACCAGCGAAGCCACAATTTCGATACGCGAAACCATGAGTACCATCGCCGAAAGCATGCAAGGCACGCATCAGGCCGTCGGCCAGGCGCTGGAAAAAAAAGTCGCGGCCGGTCTGGAAAAGTCGGGCAAGGCCCGCACAACCATTTCCGAGATGGCGCGTATGACCGCCACCACCGAAGCAGGCGTCAAGGAAATGACCGAATCGCTGCAACGCCAATCGCAGTCCAGCGCAGATGTGGCCGACCGTTTGCAGCGTGTGGTGTCGCAAGCGCATGCGGCGACGCAGACCTTGCGTGATGTCACCGAGCAGATTGCACGATTAAAGCTGGAAGCCGATCGCATGCAGAGCAGCAGCCAGTTCTTTACCATTGCGCGGATGCAGCGCTGAGTTGCCTGCGGCGCCGCCCATAAAAAACCGCGCTCCCGTAGGTAAAACGGGGCGCGGTTTTTTTTGCTGCGTTGGGCCGGACGGCTTAGCGCATATGCGTGCGGATGACTTGCAGCATCTGGCCAAACACGCGCGGCGTACCGCAGATCACGTCGCCACTTTGCAGGAAGTTTTCTTCGCCTTTCATATCGGTAATCAGCCACCGGCCTCTTGCACCAGCAGCGAGCCGGCGGCGATATCGACGGTCTTCAGATCGAATTCAAAGAAACCATCAAACTGGCCAGCCGCCACATAAGCCAGATCCAGCGCGGCCGCGCCCGGGCGACGCACGCCAGCGGCTTTTTTTGCGTCATGTCGCGGAAGATATTGATATAGGTTTCCAGATTGCCGAACTGGGTGTACGGAAAGCCGGTGCCGATCAGCGCATCCGACAGTTCCCGCGTGCGCGACACGCGCATACGGCGGTCATTGCGGAACGCGCCCACGCCACGGGTGGCGGTAAACATGTCGTTGCGGTTGGGGTCATACACCACGGCCTGCGTGACAACGCCTTTGTGTGCCAGCGCAATCGAAACGGCGTATTGCGGAAAACCATGCAGGAAGTTGGTGGTGCCATCCAGAGGATCGATGATCCATTCAAATTCGGACTCACCGGTCTGGCCCGATTCCTCTGCTAGAATCGCGTGCTTGGGATAAGCCTCAAGGATGGTTTCAATAATCGCTTGTTCTGCCGCACGATCCACTTCCGACACAAAGTCGTTGTGGCCCTTTTTTTTCGGGCGTGATCAGATCGAGATTATTGGACGCGCGCTGAATGACTGAAGCGGCGCGGCGAGCGGCACGAACGGCCGTATTGAGCATCGGATGCATGGCTTACCCCTGATTGTAAAAGGCTGACGGCAAAGGTGAGCCCCGACCCTGGCGGTCGGGCTGCGATACGATGCGGATTGTCACCAACCCGGCGGCGTGTGCGCCTGCCCGGTCAGCCTTAAAGAACGAAAAAACACGAATAGCGCGCATTCTACTGATTTCTCGGCATTTTTTGCATGACTACGACTCAAAACTCTCCGCACGACCCTTCCCTGCAGGCTGGCCACGCCGCCAACGCTGCGCTCGACGTATTTCGGGTGGTGCTGTCGCACACCTCGCACCCGGGCAATATCGGCTCCACCGCCAGAGCCATGAAAAAAATCATGGGTTTGCGCCACCTGGTGTTGATCAATCCAAAAGAATTTCCGTCCGAGGTTGCCACTTCGCTGGCTGCCGGCGCCGACGACGTACTGGCTAATGCGCGCGTGGTTTCGAGCATGGAAGAAGCGCTGCTCGGCACCACGCTGCAGGTGGCGATGACGGCACGTCGTCGCGAGCTGGTGCTGCCCTTGCAGACACCACGCCAACTGGTGCCGGAACTGCTGCACCAGGCGCAGCAAGGCGCGCAGATTGCCCTGGTGTTCGGCACCGAAATGAGTGGGCTGACCATCCAGGAAGTAGCCGCCTGCAACCGTCTGGTGACCATTCCGACCAATCCGGATTACTCCAGCCTCAATCTGTCGCAGGCTGTGCAAGTGCTGTGTTATGAGATCCGCGCGGCACAACTGGATGATGTGAGCTACCTCGAAGAAAAGCGCGAGCTTGCGACGCATGAGCAGCTAGAGCTGTTCTATACGCATCTGGAGCAAACGCTGACAGATATCGGATTTTTTAAAGCCGCATGCGCCGAAGCGCCTAATGGCGCGCATGCGCCGCATGTACCAGCGCGCCACGCTGGAGAAAGACGAGGTAGATATCCTGCGCGGAGTGCTGCGCGCCTCGCAGGAATATCGCGGCCCCAAGGCGGAATGAAGCGATTCTTTATAGGGTGGGTCTAGACCCACAGCTCAAAGTCGCGGAGAAGTGCGCAGCAAGCGGCTGTGTTCTGCTGCATGCCTTGGTCTGGTGGGTCTTGACCACCCTATGCCCTTCCGCCCTGGTGCATGGGTCGCTCGGGCACTGCGCGGCTATTTGAGATAGTGCTTCTCGCCATAGCCCGAAATCGCCATCAAAACGCGCACCACGCCGTGGCTTAGCCATGGCACGGCGCGCTGATACCACGGCGCAGCCAGCCACTTTTGCGGATCGAGTGGGCGTGCGGCCTGTTCGATGGTGTCGAGCACGTCACGCCGCAGCTGGCTGGCAAATTCCGCGTCGTGCACAAACACATTGCCTTCGCGCGCCAGCAGCAAGCTGAACGGATCGATATTGGACGAGCCCACCGTGGCCCAGACCCCATCAATGATTGCGACTTTGGCATGCATAAAGCCCGCGCTGTATTCGTGGATCTGCATGCCCGCCGCCAGAAACTGCCGATAAAAACCACGGCTGGCCGTTTGCAACAAGGCGTGGTCGCGTAATCCCTGCAACAGCAACACCACACGCACGCCGCGCGTTGCCGCATCCACCAAAGCGTGGCGAAAGCGGTAACCCGGCAAGAAATACGCGCAAGCATAATGATCTCTTCCTGGGCGGCTTCGATGGCGCTCAGATATTCATGCTCGATGTCATGTCTGCGGCGGAAGTTGTCACGTATCTCAAAGCGCGCGGAGGCTCCACCTGCCATTTCGACCGGCCCGCGCCACGGACTGGGTCGGGCCCAGTTCTGCTCCAGCTGCGTCCAGGCGGTCTGCCGCCACAAGCGATCGGCCGCATCGTGCATCTCGGCCACCAACGGGCCGCGCACGGCCACCATATAGTCATAACGCGGCTCGGGGCCGGGCTGGCCGGTAAAGTCAGACACGATATTGATGCCGCCGGTATAAGCCACTTCATGATCGACCACCACCAACTTGCGATGCATGCGGCGCAAGCGCTGGCGATTGAAGGAAATCGCTTTGACTTCAGGCCGGAAGAACAGCACGCGCACACCCGCATGCAGCAAATTCTGCTGCCACTGCGCCGGAAAATGCCGCACGCCAAAGCCATCCAGCAGCAGATTGACTTCAACCCCGCGCCGCGCCGCTGCCATCAGTGCGGTAACCACCGCCAAGCCGATTTCATCGCTGGCAAACAGATAACTTTCGAGAAAAAATTTCGTGACGGGCATGCGCTATGGCGTGCAGCAAGGCCGGGAAATACATCTCACCGTTCTTGAGCAGCGTGAGGTGATTGCCCGCCATATAGCCTGGCATTTCAGGTTTTCCGCAATACCGTATACAGCGGTGCGTGGTCCGATAACGCGTTCCACGGCGCGCCGCCCAGCACACTGGCCATTTCGATATTGAAACCCCGCACATAAATGCGATCGAGCGACAACACGGGCATCTTTACCGGAAAACTACGCGCTGGCGCGCCGTGCAAGGCCTCAAACGCTTCCACCACATGCACATCGTGCTGCAACACATGCGTGGCCTCGCGCCGCCAATCGTTAAAATCGCCCGCGATAACCAGCGGCGCATCATCGGGCACTTCATGATGGATCTGGCTAACCAGCTTGTTGAGTTGCTTGCGCGATCCCGGCCCAGCAAATTCAGATGCACGCAAAAGGCATGCAGCGGCTGTTCCCAGCCCGGCACGTCGAGCACGCAATGCAGCAGCCCGCGATGTTCAAACCGGTTGAGCGTGATGTCGTGATTGCCCCAGCGCACCACCGGAAAGCGGCTCAGCAAGGCATTGCCGTGGTGGCCGAGCTTATGCACGGCATTGCGTCCATACACTGACTTGAGCTCGCCATGCTCCAGAAACTCGTGCTGCGGCGACTCCGGCCAATAGGTGAATTGCTGGGCGCGGCGCTCATGCGAGCCCTGCACCTCTTGCAGAAAGACGACGTCGGGTTCCAGTGCTTCAAGGGCTTTGCGTACGTCGTGAACCACCAGCCGCCGATTGAGTGCACTCATCCCTTTATGGATGTTGTAAGACGCAATTTTTTAATGTTTTTTGCCATGAATCCAGTCACTTACGTTGCTTGATCAAGGCCGCGCCCAGCGCAGGCACTGCGGGGACGCTTTGCTAGCTGGGTGCAGGTTAGCACGTGCGACGTGGCAGGAAACCAGGCATAAGGCTGACTTGCTGTAAGGGCGCTGGCTGGCACGCAGCCATCGCGGCTTTGGGCAGGCCGGAATTTACCGGGCGCGCGCTGGGCCAAGCAGCTG
>BBFD01000130.1 GCA_001313065.1 Silvimonas sp. JCM 19000 | reverse complement strand
ATCCGGGCCCTGTTTGGAACATGCGATCAAGCCCACCGACAGCAAGCCGGCCAGCAGCGGGGAAATAATGCGTTTCATCATCGAACTCCTGGTCATACGTGTGTTTTTTTTAGAAGAGTCATACCGGCGCGCCAGCCGTCATGGGGAACCGGCCGGCGCGCCTTTACGGGATTACTTTTTTTATTGCCTCGGTCGATCAGCACGGCCAGCAGAATGACCGCGCCCTTGATCACCTGCTGGTAGAAGGAAGACACCTCCAGCAGATTCAAGCCGTTGTTCAACACGCCGATCAGCAGAGCGCCCACCAGCGTGCCAAAAAATCCAGCCACGGCCACCGGTCAGGCTGGTGCCGCCCAGCACCACCGCCGCGATGGCGTCCAGCTCATAACCCGCGCCCGCATTGGGTTGCGCCGAGTTAAGCCGAGAAGTCAGCACCACGCCCGCCAGCGCCGACATTGCGCCCGACAGCGTGTACACCCACAGCTTGATGCGATCGACTTTCACGCCGGACAGCTTGGCCGATTCCTCGTTGCCGCCCACCGCGTAAACGTGACGACCAAACACCGTCTTTTTTTGAGCACAAACCAGAACACGGCAAACATCAGCAACATGCCCACCACCGGCACCGGGATCAGACCGGCCACATAGCCGCCGCCCAGCATGCTGAAAAAGTCGCTGCTAAAGCCGGCAATGGGGCTGCCGTGTGAGAACACCATGCACAGGCCGCGCAACACGGTCATGGTGGCCAGCGTGGCAATAAACGGCGCCACTTTGCCTTTGCTGATGACCAGGCCGTTAAACAGGCCCATGGCCGCACCAGCGACCACACCGGCGGCCGTCGCAAACACCGGATTAAAGCCCGCTGCCATCAAGCTGGCGCTGGCTATGGCGGACAAACCGAGGATGGAGCCCACCGACAAATCAATGCCGCCGAGCAAAATCACCAGCGTCATGCCAAACGCGATCAGCGCGTTAATCGACACCTGGCGCATTACGGTCAGCAAATTGCCCACGGTTAAAAAAATCGGGGCTCATGATGGCCAGACCGGTGGCCACCAACAGCAGTGCAATAAACGGGCCGAGCTTTTGCAGCGTGGCTTTTTTTTGTTGAGGAGTCATGGCGTTGCCTGTTCTTGTCTTCAGTACGAATGGAAGGTTTGCGTTATGCGGTGACGTTTTCCACGGGCGGCGCATCCGCAGTAAACGCCGCGGTCTGGCCACCGGTGGCGGCGGTCATGATGGTTTCTTGCGTTGCGTCTTTGGCATCAAAAATGCCGGCCTGATGGCCCTGATGCATCACCAGAATGCGGTCGCTCATCGCCAGCACTTCGGGCAATTCGGACGACACCATCACAATGGCCACGCCCGCTGCCGCCAGTTGATTGATGATGTGATAGATCTCGGCTTTGCCGCCGACGTCTACGCCACGCGTGGCTCATCCAGCAGCAACACCTTGGGTGGCAACGCCAGCCATTTGGCGAACACCACTTTTTGCTGATTGCCGCCCGACAACGATTTGACGTCGAGCTCGGCATCGCGCGTGCGGATGCGCAATTGTTCGATCAGTTTGGCCACCGCCGTGGTCTCGGCCTTGCTGCTGACCACGCCCAGATGCGCGTAACGGTTAAGGTGCACCAGCGTCGCGTTTTCGCGCACCGACATCCCCAGCACCAGGCCCTGGCCTTTGCGGTCTTCGGTCACAAACGCCAGCCCGTGCGCGATGGCGGCAACCGCATCACGGATGTGCAACGGCTGGCCGTCCAGCGTTACCGTGCCCGCCGTGCGTGGGTTAATCCCGAACAGCGTCTTGAGGATTTCGCTACGGCCCGCGCCCATCAAACCGGCTACGCCCAGCACTTCACCGGCGCGCACTTCAAAGTTGATCTTGCTGATATTGCCCGCGTCGGCCAGGTCTTTAACCACCAACCGCACCGCGCCCGGCGTCGAATCGCGCTTGGGAAAACGGTCGCCCAGTTCACGCCCGACCATCAGCTTGACCACCTCATCAAAACTGGTCTGCGCAATCACACGCTCACCGACAAAATGGCCGTCGCGCAGCACGCTGATCTTGTCGCAAATGCGGAAGATTTCTTCCATGCGATGCGATACGTAAACGATGGCCACGCCTTGCGACTTTAGCTGCTGCATGATGCCAAACAGCGTTTCGATTTCACGGTCGGTGAGCGCTGCGGTGGGCTCGTCCATGACCAGCACTTTGGCGTTGAGCGCCAGCGCTTTGGCGATCTCCACCATTTGTTGCTGGCCAATCGACAACAGGCCGGCTTCGGCTTCGGGGTCGATGCGGTCTGCGCCCAGCGCTTGCAGATAGGTGCGCGCGGCGGTGCGCATGGCCTTGCTGTCAATCACGCCAAAACGGCGTGGCTCGCGGCCCAGAAACAGGTTTTCCATCACCGACAATTGCGGAATCAGATTCAGCTCTTGATGGATGATGGCAATGCCCAGGCGCTCGGCGTCTTGCGTTGAGGTAATCGGCGTGGCCTGGCCATCGATCACAATCTCGCCTTTGTCCGCGCGATAGACGCCGCTGAGGATTTTCATCAGCGTGGATTTACCCGCGCCGTTTTCACCCATCAAGCATGGATTTCGCCGCCAAGGATATTGAAATCGACATCCTGCAATACATGCACCGGCCCGAACGATTTGCTGATACCGCGTAAAGAAACATGCATGACGCGATCCTTAAAAAAAATCACGCCGGAATGCAGGATTACATTGGCGTACGGACTGCATTCGCCGGTGCGGATAATGGCGTGGGCATTGCGGCAACGTTGCTTGAATTCTTCATGCGTCACGTAATCAACGGCCACGCCTTGCGCGGCAAACTGGCTGGCGCGTGCGGCCACCGGCGCATTGGCGGTCAGGCATTCGCTGGCGAAAACGGCGCGTTCGGTTTTGAAATCACTCAGTACCGAATCCAGCACGGCAAAGAAATCGGGCGTACCTAATTGCAGCGACAGATCGATGCATTCCACGCCGGGCGGAATGGGCAAACCGCAATCGGCAATCACGATGCTGTCGGTGTGGCCCATGCTGGCCAAAACACGCGCGATATCGCGATTCAAATGTCCCAGTTTTTTCATTGTTTTTGACCTTGGGTTTGGCTGGACAAAAAAAAGTCGTTCAATTCGGCCAGCTTGGGCATGCCGCTTTGCGCGCCTGCCGTGGTCACCGACAACGCGCCTGCCGCATTGGCATGCCGCACCGCGTCGCGACGCCCAGATGCCAGAACGCCGCTAGCGCGCCGTTGAAGGTGTCGCCCGCGCCGGTGCTGTCGACCGCCGTCACCGGAAAGCCCGGTTGATGCACCGCCTTGCCTGCGTGGTCGGCGTAATAAGCGCCATGCTTGCCATGAGTCATCACCAGCTTGCCCGGCAGACGCGGCAGCAAAGTGGACCAATCGCTATCAGGCGCGCCCAGTGCGGCGGCCAGTTCAAATTCATTGGGGGTGAGCAGGGTAGCGGCGTTGATCAACGATTGCGGCAGCACGGTGGCCGGCGCCGGATTCAGAAAGAAGGTTTTGCCATGGCGCAATGCAAGCGCCGCAGCGTGTTGCACCACCGGCAGCGGAATTTCCAGCTGGGTCAGGATGACATCGGCGGCGACAAAGGCGGCTTCGGCCGCATCCAGATCATCCGTGGTCAGCGCGTAATTGGCGCCCGGCACCACGACGATGGCGTTATCGCCGCCGGTGACCGTAATAGCGGCTACGCCGCTGGCCACTTCGCGCTCGAACACCCACTGCGTATCAATTCCTTCCCCTGCCAGACCGGCTTTGAGTTGTGCGCCAAACGCATCGCGCCCCACACAGCCCAGCATGCTGACCTGCGCACCCAGACGCGCTGCGGCCACCGCCTGATTGGCGCCTTTGCCCCCGGGGAAGGTGGCAAACGACTGCCCGAACAGGGTCTCGCCCAAGCGCGGGAACGCAGTGGTTTGCACCACCAGATCCATATTGATACTGCCTACACCAATACCTTGGCCATCCATCTCTCCGGCTAACTGATCGTGCTGCTGAGCCTTAGCTAAAACGTGCTCAGCAATTGGCGGCATTTATAGCATTGGCATGTAGTGGCTGGGAAGAGGGCTACGGGGTTTTGCTTACGGAAATGGGGCAAAACAGAGCGATCAGGCGCGGGATGAGGCGCCGATAAAGATGTTATTGTTGCGTTAATTCAATGGCTTGAATGGTTTTTTTTGCTCAAACGCAGGTCCGCTCGCCGCTCGTCTGTTTAAGCGCTTAGCTTTCGGCATTTATGTAGCTACAGGCGGCTGTTTGGAATATTACTACAAGATTTAATCAATAAATCAGGTAGTAAAATTTCTACGTCTATAGGGTGGGTCTAGACCCACCCAGCAAAGTAGCGAATTAGAAGACTGATGCTCGAGTAGGCGGCTTTGATGGGTGGGTCCAGACCCACCCCATAACAATTCAATGTTTAGGCATCAGCACCAGATCCAGCACCATCAGCACCAGGCTTAGGGTCCACAGCCATCCCACCACCCGCGTGGCAACAAAAAAAACCACTTATGCAGCGGATTGCTAATGCGCCAGATTTCGCCGGAGCGCAATGCGGGTGGCACTTCGTAAAACTCGCGGATGCCCTGGCCCAGATTTGACGACATCGCGCCCGAAGAAACCCCCAGCAAAGCCGGATAGTTTTCACTGAGAATGCCGTGCGCCCAGGCGCAAAACGCGACATATACAAACAGGCCACCCAGCTGCCGCTAATGGCAATCGGCAGCACAATGTCAGACAGAATATGGTCGGAAATCTGTAGCGCAAACATAAGCTTTTCCCTTCTCAAATCATGATCGCTAGCGCTCTGCGGCGCTGCACCAAGGTATAGACCGCCCGGTTTTGCCTTGCAAGCAAACCGTCACGCCGTCGATCTGCCGGGCCGCCTTTCATCGTATGTATCGTAGTTTGTCATTCTAATGAAAGCGCCAGAAGCCTACGCTAGCGACAAACCACAACAACACCCCGCGCACCGCCGTCCCGCCCGGACGGTCCTTCGACTCAATGCTGGAAGGAATGCGCCATGATGCACGCCTTGAAACGCACGGTATTAGCCAGTTTGCTCGGTTTAAGCGCCGCGCTCGCGCAGGCCGAAGTGATCTCGCTCGATCATTACGACAATCCCGGCCCGTTTGGTGGCCCGGAATATCTTTACGAAGGCCTCGGATTTTCGCCCTATAACTCCGGCAGCGGTTACGCCAGCGCCGACTATTACAGCGCCTACACCATCGATATCGTTTCGCATCGCGGCGTGTTTGCGCTCAACGCGGTGGCGCTGGCCACCTTCCAGAACTTCGAGACCAATCCGTCCGGGCCTTATGCCATCACCGACGTCACGCTAACCGGCTATCTCGGCGATCAAACCGTGGGTTCGACGGCGCTTCATCTGACACAAACCGACGGCGTGTATCGCTGGTACAGCAGCGGTTTCAACGGGCAGGTGGACCGGATTTCGCTGGTCGGCGCTGGCCAGGATTTGCTGCAAAGCTACACGCTGAATGCGCTGGATATTTCGCCTGTGCCCGAACCGGAAACGTGGGCCTTGCTGGGCGTGGGCGCAGTGGCTATGGCTGCGCGACGCGGTCGCAAGGTCCGTGCCGGTATGGTCAGTCAGACAGGAGAATAGAGCATGTCACGTCACCTCAAAACCACGCTGTTAGCCAGCGTGATGTTGCTTGACGCCGCACTGGCGCAAGCCGCAATTATCTCGCTGGACCAGTACCACAATCCGGGCCCGGCCACGGTCACCTGGGACTATGTGTATCAAGGCCTGGTGTTCTCGCGCTTTAATCCAGGCGACGGCGCCACCAGCGGCACCTGGTACAACGGCTGGTCGATTCCGGTCACTTCGCAGCGCGGGCCGTTTGTGCTGAATGCGCTCACGCTGTCCACGTTTCAGAACCTGGAAACCGATCCCTACGGCCCATACTCCGTGCGCAATATCACGGTGACCGGTTATCTGAACGGGGTCGAGGTGGAAAGCGTGTTGTTCCAGCCCCAAATCACCGACGGCGTGTTTCGCTGGTTTGATACCGGCTTTACCGGGCTGATCGATCGGTTTGTGATCGGCGGCGACGGCCCCGGCCTGCTGAATCAATACGACACTAATGCATTCCGCATTACCGGCGTACCCGAACCGGAGACCTGGGTGTTGTCGGGCATCGGCGTGGTGGGGCTGCTGCTGCGTCGGGCACGCCAGGCTCAACGCACCCCAAGGCAGCCAGCAATTACACGAGCCAGTTCGTCTTGCTGATACGGCTTGCCCAGGCGTTGCAAAGGCATGGCGTCCGGTGGCAATTCGGCATAACCGGTGGCCAGCACGATGGGCAGGCGCGGCCAACTGGCGGCAATGGTTTCGGCCAGTTGCAGGCCGGTCATATCGGGCATTGCGTAATCGGTGATGACCAGATCAAACACGTGGCCTTCGTGCAATAAAGCCAGCGCGGCGGCACCGCTGCTGACCGCGTTGACCACGTGTTTCTGGTCTTCCAGCATGGCGCTGGTGCCCAGCAAAACCAGCTCGTCGTCGTCCACCAGCAGGATAGACAGCGGGCCGTGCGTGGGCAGGGCGGCGCTGACGGCGGCGATGGCTTCGGGGATCAGGGTGTCTTGCGCAATCGGCAGCCAGATTTCGGCGGTGGTGCCTGCGCCCGGTTTGCTTTGCAGCTTGAGCGTGCCACCCAGTTGTTGCGCCACGCCGTGCACCATCGGCAGGCCCAGGCCAGTACCCTTGCCCAGACCTTTGGTGGTAAAGAACGGTTCCAGCGCCTTGCTCTGCGTTGCGTCATCCATGCCGCTGCCATTGTCGGTGACGGCCAGCGTAACAAATTCCTGCGGCGGCAAGCCGATGGCGGCGGCGTCGGCCGGGCTGCGGTTCTTGAGCGTGATAAAGATTTCGCCGCTGCCCGTCATGGCGTCGCGCGCATTGGTGACCAGATTCATCAGCGCCAGCTCCAGCTGGTTGGCATCTGCCATCGCGTGATGCACTTGCAAGGCAAAGCGGGTTTCGATGCTGATCTTTTCGCCCACGGCGCGCTGCAATAAATCGCCCATGCCACGCACCATGCCGGCAGATCCACCGGCTGCCGTACCAGATCCTGCTTGCGCGCAAACGCCAGCATGCGCTCAGTCAGCGCCATGCCGCGGCGCGCGCCATGGATGGCGTTATCCACCAGCCGCACCAGGCCAGCGTCTTCATGCACGCGCTTGCGTACCAGTTGCATGCAGCTGAGCACCACCATCAACAGATTGTTGAAATCATGCGCCACGCCGCCAGTGAGCTGGCCCAGCGCTTCCAGTTTCTGCGACTGGAACAAGGCCTCTTTGGCGGTTTCCAGCGCCACCTGGGCCGCGCGCCGCTCGGTCACATCGCGCGTGACCTTGGCATAGCCGACCAGATCGCCGTTTTCGTCGCGGATCGGGTCGATCACCACATGAGCCTGAAACCGCGTGCCGTCCTTGCGCACGCGCCAGCCTTCTTTTTTCAAAGCGGCCTTCTTCACGCGCCTTGCGCAAACCGCGCTCGGGCTCGCCTGCGGCGCGGTCTTCTTCGGTATAAAAACTGGAGAAATGCTTGCCGAGGATTTCGGCTTCGGAATAACCCTTGATGCGTTCGGCACCGGCATTCCAGTTGGTGACATTGCCGTTGATATCGAGCATGTAGATGCCGTAATCAATCACGCTTTGCACCAGCAAGCGAAAGCGCTGCTCGCTCTCGCGCAGCGCTTCTTCGGCGATCTTGCGCTCGGTCAGATCACGCGTGACTTTGGCAAAACCGATCAGCTCGCCTGCTTCGTTGCGGATCGGATCGATCACCGCATTGGCCCAGAAGCGCGTGCCATCCTGGCGCACGCGCCAGCCTTCACCTTCAAAGCGCCCGACTGCGGCTGCCGTCTTCAGCGCATGCTCCGGCATGCCGCGGTCGCGATCTTCCTGCGTATAAAAGGCGGAGAAATGCTGGCCCAGAATCTGATGCTTTTCATAACCCTTGAACCGTCGCGCCCCGGCATTCCAGCTGAGCACGCAGCCATTGGGGTCGAGCATGTAAATGGCGTAGTCGGTGACGGCTTCAACGAGGATGCGATAGCGTTCGCTATCGTCTGGCAGCAGGGCGGCAGAGGTCATTGCGAAACCGACAGAGTTGTATGGAAAGGGGCGATTCTAACGCCATTCTGACGGAGTGCGTGGGCCGATTCTGACCCCATGCTTGTGCAGTGGATCACCTTTCCGCCTGATGGCAGACCACCTCCACATTATGTCCGTCCGGCGCAATGACAAAGGCTGCGTAATAGTTGGGACCGTAATTAACGCGCAGCCCAGGCGCGCCATGATCAATGCCGCCGGCGGCGAGGGCGGCGTGGTAAAAGGCATCCACTTGCGCGCGCGTGTCCGCCCGGAAGGCCAGATGCAGATGCGCGGGTTTTTTTCGTGGGTGGGAAACAGGCACAGCGAGCATTCATCGTCTGAACACATCTCTACCCCCAGCGCGTTTTCGGCCACCAGCCGGATGCCCAAGGGGGCGAGCGCGGCCAGGTAAAAGGCTTTGCTGGCGGCGTAGTCACTGACGCCGAAAACAACATGATCAAACATAAGTACTCCTGCGGATAGCCGGTGCTGCACGACCATCCAGCGTGGTCGCGCATGCAGTCAGGGAAGCGGCGGCGCTGGCTACTTTTAGCGCCGCCAAGACGTGGGCAGCCCAAGGCCCTCGCAGGCAATGCGGCGTGCGTGATGCCGTTTATAAATCATCTGCAACGTTCAGGGCCCAGCGCCGGACAAGACTTTATAGACACGGTTGAGGCTGCCGACCATGGCCTATCGCGTCACGATCTCTATCGGTGCCGCCATCACCTTATCCAGCGTAATCGGCGTATCGCGCACCCGGCGGCCGGTGGCGTGGTAGATGGCGTTGCTGATTGCCGCAGAGACGCCCACCAGGCCAATTTCGCCGACGCCCTTGGCGCCGATGCGGCTGACCACGCGGTCGTCTTCTTCCACAAAAAAAATTACGTCGATATCGTGGATGTCGGCATTCACTGCCACGTGATATTCGGCAAAGTTGGCGTTCATGAAACGGCCAAGGCGGTGGTCCTGGAAGGTTTCTTCATGCAGCGCCTGGCTGATGCCCCAGACCACGCCGCCGACGATCTGGCTGCGCGCGGTTTTGGCGCTGATGATCTTGCCTGCCGCAATGGCCGAGACCACGCGGGTAACGCGCACGGTGCCGAAATCCTCATCCACATGCACTTCGCAGAACACGGCCGAATGCGTGGCGCGCTGATATTTTCTTTGCTGCAGCATATTGGGCAGCATCAGATATTTGAC
Organism: Silvimonas sp. JCM 19000; assembly: GCA_001313065.1. The sequence goes on along the minus strand of BBFD01000130.1, from coordinate 1,915 downwards.
CTCGACGCGTGCTTCAGCGGCTTGCTGCAGCAACTGCGTCAGCGCCAGCGCTACGTCGGGTTGTTGGCGTAAACGCAACTGTCCCTCAACAAATTCGACATCGCTGACTTTGGCGCGGGCAAACGGCGAGTCTGGCAGCGCTTTGGCCAGTTTCAGCAAGCGCTTCTGCAATTTCTCGCAGGCGCCTGCCACGGCCGAGCCCACCGTGGAGACATGGCTGGAGCCGCTTCAATCGGCGCCACCGGCAGTTGAGTCGCCCAGCTGAAACGTCACCTGTTCCAGCGGCAAGCCCATGCTGGCGGCGGCGATCATGGCCATTACCGTATAGGTGCCGGTGCCGATATCGGTGGCGGCGCTGCTGACCACCAGGCGGCCGTCGGCATGCAACACGGCACTGGCGCGCGCAAACATCTGTAGCGCATCCCAGGTACCGGTGGCCATGCCCCAGCCCACCCATTCGCTGCCCTTGCGCATCGAGCGCGGTTGCGGCGGGCGTTGCGCCCAGCCAAAGCGCGCCGCGCCTGCGGCATAACATTCACGCAGCGCTTTGCTGGAGAAAGGCAAATCTTTGGTGGGATCGACTTCGGCGTAGTTTTTTTCAGGCGCAGGGCCAGCGGGTCCATCTGCAGCGCATACGACAACTCGTCCATGGCAATTTCCAGCGCATGCACGCCATGTGCCGCGCCCGGCGCGCGCATATCGATGGGGGTGTAGTTGTCGAGATCGACCAGGTGATAGCCAAGACGGATGTTGTCGCAGGCGTAAAGCTGGCCGGACCAGTTGACCACCACTTCGGTGTAGTCCTCCCGGCGCGAGGTTTCCGCCACCGCATCGTGCTGGATCGACAGCAATCTGCCGTCTGCGGCGGCGGCCAGTTTGATCGATTGCCGGGTTTCCGGACGATGGCCAAAGGTGAACATCTGCTGCCGCGTCAGCACCACGCGCACCGAACGCTGCAGTTTGAGCGCGCCCATCACCGCCAACGCCAGCTGGTATTGCGGGCGCAAACCCGAGCCAAACGCGCCACCCACATACGGATTGCGCACAGTCACTTTGCGCCCGGAAATGCCGAACACATGCGACACATACCAGCGGCTGTTTTGCGAGCTTTGGGTTTTGTCATAGATGGTCAGATGGCCGTCGGCGGCGCGGATCACGGTGGAGGCAAACAGCTCCATTGGATTGTGATGCTCAACGCCGCTATGGAACTCGGCCGCGATCTTGACCGGTGCCGCCGCATAGGCGGCTTCGGCGTGGCCTTTTTTTTCTTTGGGCGGGGGCACAAAGCCGGCTTTCAAACCGTGCGGGTCGTGCGCCCGATCGAGGTGGGCGGCCAGTTCGGTCTGGTGCGCTTCAACGGCGTAATCCGCGCGTACCAGACTGGCCGCATGGCGTGCGGCTTCAAAACTCTCGGCCAGCACCAGCGCAATCGGCTGGCCGCTGTAGAACACAACGTTGTCGTACAAGGGGCGGAAAGGAAAACCACCCGGCGCCGTCATGTCTTTGTACGACAGCTTGAACGGGCGCATGCGTGGGCGGTTGGCGTGCGTGATGATGTCGACCACGCCCGGCACGCGCAAGGCAGCGTCCAGTTCAAAACCGAGAATGCGGCCTTTGGTGATGGTGCTGTTCACCACCACGCCATAGAGCAGATCGGTCGCTGGATGCTCGGCCGCGTATTGCGCCGCGCCGGTGACCTTGGCACGGCCATCGACGCGCGACACCGCCATCCCCGGTTGGACCATGCCGGTGCCGATTTCGGCGCTGGGCGTTTTGAGCGGAGCGATCAGATCGGTCATTGCAAGGCCTCCGGGCCATTCTGGCGATAGTCGTCGTCGGTGTTATTGCGGGTGCCGGCCAAGGCGGTTTGCAAGGCGCGCACGATGGCGCGTTGTGCCAGTTCAATCTTGAAGTC
>BBFD01000129.1 GCA_001313065.1 Silvimonas sp. JCM 19000 | reverse complement strand
CGGCGCGGGTGGGTGGGCGGTGCGCCATACCGCCTGCCTCAGAGCCGGGAGATTTCAGTGTCGGGCGCGCCGCTGGCAACAGGATGGGGCGCGGCCTGCTGCTGATATTGCCGAAATGGCGTCTCGATGGCAGGCCGGTCGGCCTTCTGCCAAGCACGCCCAGACTGGTGGCTATCAACCAGAGCGCCATCAGACTGGCAACCAGGCTCAGCATGCGCTTGCTGCTTTGAAACTGCTTTTCAAGGCTATCGAAGCGCGTACTGATCATTTCAAAACCGCTGGCCATCCGTTGGTCCAGGGTACTGACCCGGTTATGCACCGCACCGATTTCCGCGCGCAATGCCGCGCCCAGAACATCCACTTTGGCATCATGCCGACACCGCCCAGCGTGGATAGCGCCCTGAAGTAACGCCACACTCGCGCCGCATTCCTTTTTTGCTCACGGATTCCATCGCCACGCGTCCCTGTCTTTTGATCAGCGGCCAATATCCGCCAGCGCCGATCAGCAAAACATAAGAAAAAAATCGCATAACTTTGGCGCGCACCCCACCCCTGGCTTTGCGCCGTGGCAAAGCTGGTTTTACTCCAGATCGCCCGACCAGCCTTCCGGTCGCACCAGCGCGTTATCAAAGCGCGAATGCATGCCCATAAACACCAGCGGCACTTTGCCGGTGGGGCCGTTCCGGTGCTTACCCACGATGCATTCCGCCAGGCCTTTGAATTGCGAGTCCGGGTTGTAGTACTCGTCGCGGTACATAAACATGATGATGTCCGCATCCTGCTCGATGGCGCCGGATTCACGCAAATCGGACATCATCGGGCGCTTGTCGGTACGTTGTTCCACCGAACGCGACAACTGCGACAACGCAATCACCGGGCATTTCAATTCTTTGGCCAGCGATTTGAGCGAGCGCGAAATCTCGCCCAGTTCGGTGGCACGGTTCTGGTCTTTAGCGCCGGCGCGGCCTGCCATCAACTGCAGGTAATCGATCACGATCAAGCCAAGTTGACCGTGCTGACGCGCCAGGCGGCGCGATTTGGTGCGGATATCCAGCGCGGTCAAGGCGCCGGTTTCTTCGATAAAAATCGGGGCTTCGGACAAGCGATTAATGGCATAGGTCAGCTTGGTCCAGTCCTCGTCTTCAAATTTACCGGTCTTGAGTTTGTGCAAGTCGATCTTGCCGATCGAGCCGACCATCCGCAAACCCAATTGCACCGCGCCCATTTCCATCGAATAAATGGCCACCGGCAAGCGCAATTCGGTGCCGACGTGCTCGGCAATGTTGACCGAGAAAGCCGTTTTACCCATCGAGGGGCGGCCCGCCACAATCACCAGATCGCCAGGCTGCAGGCCCGAGGTCATTTTGTCCAGATCAACAAAACCGGTCGCCACCCCCGTTACTTCGGATTGGGTATCCTGGTTGTAGAGATAATCGATTTTTTTCGACGATCTCTTTCAGGATCGGCGGCATGCCGATAAAGCCCTGCTGCCCCTTGGCCGATTGTTCGGCAATCTGGAACACGCGCGATTCAGCCTCATCCAGCAATTGCGTCGCTTCGCGCCCATTGGGGTTGTAGGCGGCATCAGCAATATCGGTAGCCACGCTCGCCAATTGCCGCATCACCGATTTTTTTTCGCGCACGATTTCGCCATAGCGGCGAATATTGGCGGCCGAAGGCGTGTTTTGCGCCAGTGCGCCCAGGTAAGCCAGGCCGCCGACGTAGGACAATTCGTTGGCATTATCGAGCGACTCGGCGACGGTAATCACGTCGGCCGGGCGGTTATGCTCAATCAGCTTGATAATGTGTTGCCAGATACGGCGATGATCATCGCGATAGAAATCCTGCTCGTTGACAATATCGGCGATGCGGTCAAAAGAGGGATTGTCCAGCAACAAGCCACCCAATACCGATTGCTCGGCCTCTACGGAATGCGGCGGCATGCGCAAACTATCAAGTTGCGCGTCATTCATGGGGGCGTTAGGATGCTCGGTCATTTTTCAGCGCCATCTCTTTAAATACTTTGCGTCGCGCCCCATGTGTTCCGGAGCGTGCCTTACGCAAAAAAAACTGCCAATTTTACGCCGCATACCGATGCAGTGCATACAAAAAAAACCTGCTAGTTACCCATAGCGCCGAGCGCATGTTCAACCTGGTTGATCGTGTCGAGGACTACCCGCAATTTCTGCCCTGGTGTGGCGGCGTTGAGGTACATGAACGCACTGAAGACGTACTGGATGCCACCATCCGCGTTGAATTCATGCTGGTCAAAACCTTCTTTCGCACCCGCGACATCAAGACGCCCAATCAGATCGACATGCAATTCGTCGACGGTCCGTTCCGCACATTCCGCGGCAACTGGAAATTTACCCCGCTGGAAGTCGATGCCTGCCGCATCGAATTCGAGCTCAATTACGAATTTTCAAATCGCGCGCTCGAGGCGGTGATCGGCCCGGTGTTCAACAAGATTGCCACCACCTTTGTCGATGCCTTTGTTCAGCGCGCCGACAAACTTTATGGTTAAGCCCGTATGAGCCAGGATATTAACGTCGAAGTGGTATACGCCACGCGCGAAAAAACAGAAATTGATCAGCCTTAAGGTGCCGGAAGGCACCACTGCCGAAGACGCCGTGCGGCGCTCCGGCATCATGACTGACTTTCCCGAAATAGATCTGGCCAAAAAACAAGCTGGGCATTTTTTTGCCAAGGCAGTCAAAAAACGATACCGTGCTGCGCGAAAAAAGACCGCGTTGAAATCTATCGCCCCTTGATTGCAGACCCCAAAGAAGTGCGGCGCCAGCGCGCGCTGGAAGGCAAAGCCATGAAAAAAAGGTGGCGGCAATCTCGAAGAGTAAAGTCCAAACCAGCCCGTCGCGATGACGGGCTTTTGTTTTGGTTGCCGCGCAACTTGTGCGGGTTGATCGCGTCACAGTCAGCGACGCGCGCACATGCGAAAATGCGCGCCCTCAGCACCTATAAAAATCCAACCGCAGTGTAGTCAGAAAGGAAATCTCCATGCGTACTCCCATTATTGGCGCCCTGATTGGCGCTCTTTTGCTGTCCGCTTGCGCCAACGATCTCGGCGACAAACGCAGCATGAACAATACCGAATCCGGCGCCGTCATCGGCACGCTGGGTGGCGCGGCCGTCGGTGCATTGGTCGACAAGAATCATCGTGGCAAGGGTGCCTTGATCGGCGCAATTGGCGGCGGTCTGGCTGGTGGCGCGATTGGCGCTTATATGGACAAGCAAGCCAAAGATCTGCAAAAGCAACTGGCGCCGGAAATCCAGGCTGGCAATATCACGCTGCAAAAAAAGTGGCGGATAACAAACTGGTGGTTACCATGACCTCTGCCACCGGTTTTGATACCAATTCAAGCACGGTCAAATCCGGCTTTACCCCAACGCTGAACAAGATTGCCGGCGTGGTTAACCAATATGGCAAAACCAGCATCGACGTGATTGGCTACACCGACAATGTGGGCAAGCCGGATTACAACATGGCGCTGTCGCAACGCCGTGCCCAGGCAGTGGTGGATTATTTCATTGGCAAATCGGTGAATCCGGTCCGTCTGGTGGCAGAAGGCCGTGGCATTAATGAACCGCGCGCCACCAATAGCACCGAAGCCGGTCGCGCCATGAATCGCCGCGTTGAACTGGTGATTACCGCTGTTAGCGCGTCCTGATTGACCAGCGCATAAAAAAAGCCCGCCCCATCAATCCAGATGGCGCGGGCTTTTTTGCATTTGTCGACGGGCTCAGACTGCGAGATGGCGCCGCAAGAATTGATGAAAATGGCGCATGCCATCTTCCATAGGCGATTGATACGGCCCGACCTCATTGCGGCCTGCCGCAAACAAAGCCTCACGGCCTTGCTCCATACGCCGGATGATTTCGTTATCTTCCACCGCGGTTTCCAGATACGCCGCCTGTTCCGCCGCAACAAACTCAGGCTCGAAATACGCAATGTCTTCCGGATAATAAAACTCGACCACGTTCTTGTAGCTACGCGGGCCGGTGGGAATCAGCGTAGAGATCACCAGGGTGTGCGGATACCACTCCACCATCACGTTGGGATAGTAAGTGAGCCAGATCGCACCATACGGCGGTTGCTTGCCGGCGTTATAGCGCAATACCTGCTCGTGCCAGGCGTTATAAGTGCGTGAGCCGGGTTTGGCTAAAGCGTTATTCACACCCACGGTCTGCACCGAATACCAGTCGCCGAATTCCCATTTCAGATCATCACAGGTCACAAATTGACCCAGACCGGGATGGAACGGCTCGACGTGGTAATCCTCCAGATAAACCTCGATAAAGGTTTTCCAGTTGCCTTCATATTCGTCAACCGAGACGCTATGAAACACATAATTGGAAAAATCGAGATCTTTGGCCACGCCAGATCCTTCAGGTCCGCTTCGATGTCATGGCCGTTTTTTTTCAAACAGCATGCCATTCCAGTTAACCAGTTCGGTCTCGGGCAGATGCAGGCAGGGATTACCGTCAAAATGCGGCGCGCCCAGCAAATGGCCCTGGTCGTTATAGGTCCAGCGGTGCAACGGGCACACCGTGTGCGAGCCTTTACCGCGCCCTTCCAGCATCAGCGCCTGACGGTGGCGGCACACATTGGAAAGCACTTTGACATCACCCACGGCCGTGCGCTTGAGATAGCGCGCATTCGCGGTATTGGTCAGGACGTGATAATCGCCGGGCTCGGGCACCATTAATTGATGACCCAGGTAGCGCGGACCACGTTCAAACAGGATTTCCAGCTCGCGCTGGTAGAGGTCTTGATCGAAATAAGCCGACACCGGCAATTGGGTCGACATATCCAGCTGCAATTTTGCAGCCGTAGCCAGATTAGTCATGTTAATCCCACACCCCCTGGGCTAGAGGGTCTAAGACTCTTGCCACTTTGCTGTCGCCGTGGCGCAGCGATGGGTGGGCAAGCCATCAAGTTGATAAACAGTTTTCGACGCCGCTTAAAACAAAAAAAGTGACGTCGAGCCACTTTGAACGGCGGATTTTGACGCAAATCAATGACATCGGCAAGTTCGCTCGGTATACACCGCACGCCACCCCTGCCATCGAGGCAAGCAGTCAGCCATACAGGCAATCCGCCAGGCAGCATCAGAATGCACGTCTTGCCGCCACCGATGTTCTGCGTCAGGATGACGCGCACTTGGCAACACCCACCGCAAGGCACCCTATGCTCCGCTCGCTTTTCCGTTTGTCTTTTGTGTTGCTGACCGCACTCAGCCTACCCGCGCTGGCGGGTCAGACCTGCAGTGATAAACCGTTGGCGCCCACCACCGTCCGCACCGCGCTGCTGACCGGCTACAACCTGCAGCAGAAGCTGGACAAGCTGGCGCCGCGCGTGGCCTTGCTGGCGCGGGTCGGTCAGGATTTGCGCGAGTACAAACTGCATTACTCGCACTTTGCCTTTGTCTCGCGTGAGGCCGATGACCAACCGTGGCAGGTCAGCCATCTGCTCAACGATTGCGGCGCCGCCACCTCGGCCTTATGGCATGAGGGGCTGGGCAATTTCTTTCTCGACGATATGTTTGCCTACGACGCGCTGGTGGTCATCCCGGACGACGCCACACAGGCGCGACTGTGGGCGCTGCTGCACGACCCGGCCGCGCTGGAACGCCTGCACAGCGCCAGCTACAGCGTGGTGGCCTATCCGTTCAGCACCCTGCACCAGAACTCCAATCAATGGGTGCTGGAAGTGTTGGCCCAGGCATTAAGCCGGATGCGCTGGGGCAACGCGGCAGCACCCAGGCGTGGCTCAAGGCGAACGGCTACAACCCGACCACCTTGCAAATCAACCCGCTCAAGCGCCTGGGCGGCCGCATGTTCAAAGCCAATGTGGCGTTTGATGACCATCCGTTTGATCGGCGCATGGGCGGGCAGATCGATACGGTGACGGTCGAATCGGTGGTTGCCTTTCTGCAGCGCATGGATCCGGGCGAGCAGGAACGCCGCATTCCGCCGCCAGAACTGGGCAAGCCGCAGATCAAAATGGCGAACCAACAATAAGAAGCATCCGGATATCAATCCGCAAGCATCGTTTTTTTCGATACTCCACGACCGAGCCGCACGCCGCAGCTTGTCTCTGGCTAAATGCGTTCACGGCAACGCACCCAGCGACGCCTCTCACTAACAACAAGGAATAGCCCCATGCTGCGCACTCGCTCACTTGCCACCCTGATCACCGCCGCTGTATTTGCCAGCGCCACCCTCGCCGCCCACGCCGACACCTCGGACGGCTCCCAGACGGTCCAGAGCGGCGGCATGTCCATGGCGGCGGGCGTGCTGCTTTCAACCGAGGCCATCCCTTTGAAGGGCAGTGTCGCGGCCCCGGTCGGCAGCGCGATCGGCGCCGCGTTTGTGGTCACTGGCGTGCTGATGGTCGGCACCGATCTGGCCAAGGTGTCGATCACCAAAGCCGCCGATGGCAGCAAGGCAGTGATCGCCGTATCGGCTGATGTCATACACAAAACCGGCGTGGTGGCGGGTTCGGCGGTGCAGGCGGTTTCAGAAGTGACGGGCTATTCGCTGATCGCCTCGGGTCAGTTGCTGGCCTTTATTCCCAACCAGGCCGGCATGTCCCTGCTGCAGCACAGCCGTATTTCAAGCGCGGCATCGGCACCGGCCAGCAGCAAATAAGCGCCAGCGCCGCCGCAAAACAAAAAACCCCGCGATCATGCATATCGCGGGGTTTTTTTTGTGCAACAAACCGGCTTAAACGGTAACGGTATCCGCCTCGGCCTGGTAGCTATCAATCTGATTGAAGTTCAGATAGCGATACACCTCAGCGCCTTTTCATTGATCACGCCAATATCCGCCATGTATTCGGCCACCGTTGGAATACGCCCCAGGCGTGAAGCAATTGCCGCCAGCTCAGCCGAGCTAAGGAACACATTGGTGTTCTTGCCCAAACGGTTGGGGAAGTTGCGGGTCGAGGTGGAAACCACCGTGGCGCCTTCGCGCACTTGCGCCTGGTTACCCATGCACAGCGAGCAGCCCGGCATTTCGGTACGCGCACCGGCCGTACCGAAGGTGCCGTAATAGCCTTCCTCGGTCAGCTGCTGCGCATCCATCTTGGTCGGCGGTGCAATCCACAACTTGACCGGAATATCACGCTTGCCTTCCAGCAATTTGCCGGCGGCGCGGAAGTGACCGATGTTGGTCATGCAAGAACCGATAAACACTTCATCGATATGCGTGCCCGCCACTTCGCTCAGCACCTTCACATCATCCGGATCATTCGGGCAAGCCAGGATCGGCTCTTTAACGTCGGCCAGATCAATCTCGATCACCGCAGCGTATTCGGCGTCGGCATCGGGTTCGATCAGGTTGGGGTTGGCCAGCCAGGCTTCCATGGCGTTCACGCGGCGTGCCAGTGTTTTGGCATCGCCGTAACCGTTGGCGATCATGGATTTGAGCAAGGTGATATTGGAATTCAGATACTCGATGATCGGTTCTTTATCCAGACGCACCGAACAACCGGCCGCCGAACGCTCGGCCGAGGCATCGGTCAGCTCAAACGCTTGTTCAACCTTCAGCTTGGGCAGGCCTTCGATTTCCAGGATGCGGCCAGAGAAGATGTTCTTCTTGCCCGCTTTGGCCACGGTCAACAAACCGGCTTTGATCGCATACAGCGGAATTGCATTCACCAGGTCGCGCAAAGTAATACCGGGTTGCAGTTCGCCTTTAAAGCGCACCAGCACCGACTCCGGCATATCCAGCGGCATCACGCCGGTGGCAGCACCAAACGCCACCAGGCCCGAACCGGCCGGGAACGAGATGCCAATCGGAAAGCGCGTGTGGCTATCGCCGCCGGTGCCGACGGTGTCGGGCAGCAGCATGCGGTTCAGCCACGAGTGAATCACGCCATCGCCCGGGCGCAGCGAAACGCCGCCACGATTGCGGATAAATTCCGGCAGCTCGTGATGGGTTTTAACGTCCACCGGCTTCGGGTAGCCGCGGTGTGGCAGAACGATTGCATCACCAGATCAGCCGAGAAACCCAGGCAAGCCAGATCTTTCAGCTCGTCGCGCGTCATCGGGCCGGTGGTGTCTTGCGAGCCCACCGAAGTCATGCGCGGTTCGCAATAAGTGCCCGGACGCACGCCCTGCCTTCCGGCAAGCCAACGGCGCGGCCGACCATTTTCTGTGCCTGGGTAAAGCCTTTGGTCGAAGTGACCGGCGCGGTCGGCAAACGGAACAGCGTGGAGACCGGCAGACCCAGCGCTTCACGCGCTTGGCGGTCAGGCCGCGACCAATAATCAGATTGATACGGCCACCGGCACGCACTTCATCAAACAGCACGTCGGATTTGACCTTGAACTCAGAGACCACGCGCCGTTTTTTTTCTTGATCTGACCTGCGTAGGCAGCAGTTCGATCACGTCACCCATATTCAGTTGCGACACATCCACTTCAATCGGCAATGCGCCCGAGTCTTCTTGCGTATTAAAGAAGATCGGCGCGATCTTGCCGCCCAGGCAGTAGCCGCCAAAGCGCTTGTTGGGCACGTAGGGAATGTCTTCACCGGTCCACCACAGCACGCTATTGGTGGCCGATTTACGGCTGGAGCCGGTGCCCACCACATCGCCGACATACGCCACGGCGTGGCCTTTGGCGGCCAGGTCTTGCAGAAACTTGATCGGACCGCGTTTGCCGTCTTCTTCCGGCGTGATGCCATCGCGCGTGTTCTTCAGCATGGCCAGCGCGTGCAGCGGAATATCCGGGCGCGACCAGGCATCAGGGCCGGCGACAAATCATCGGTATTGGTTTCGCCAGTGACTTTAAACACGGTCAGCGTCACCGACTGCGGCACTTCCGGGCGGCTGGTAAACCACTCGGCATCGGCCCAGCTTTGCAGCACCGCTTTGGCGTTGGCATTGCCCGCATCGGCCAGCGCTTTGACGTCGTGGAAATAGTCAAACATCAACAGCGTTTTTTTTCAGGCCTTCCGCCGCCACGGCGCCGACTTCAGCATCGCCCAGCAGATCGATCATCGGCTTGATGTTAAAGCCACCCAACATGGTGGCCAGCAATTCAACCGCATGGGCGCGGCTGATCAGCGCACAGGAATCCTTGCCTTGTGCCACGGCCGCCAGAAACGCGGCTTTGACCTTGGCGGCATCGTCCACGCCCGGCGGCACGCGGTGGGTGATCAGATCCAGCAGAAAACTTTCTTCGCCAGCGGGCGGGTTTTGCAGCAGCTCAACCAACGCTGCGGTTTGCTGCGCGGTGAGCGGCAGCGGCGGAATACCCAGCGCCGCGCGTTCGGCGACGTGTTGGCGATAACTTTCTAACATAGCGAATGCCTCTGGTTTTATGGGTTAAAGCCGCCCGCGGTGCAGGGTTCCAGCGCGATGCCATCGCGGCATCCGGCGCATCCCTGCTGTGTACAGAGCCAGCCCTTCGAGCGATGCCAGGCAGGATACCGCGTGCGCCATCCGCCTACAAACGAGTAATCGCCACAGACACTGTGAGATATACTCACAGCATGCCGCTTACCCTCCCCCCATTAAACGCGCTGCGCGCATTCGAGTCGGCCGCAAGGCTGGAAAGCTTTTCGGCCGCGGCCGATGAGATGTTCGTCACCCATGGTGCTGTGAGCAAGCAGATCAGACAACTGGAAGACTGGCTCGGCGCGCGCCTGTTTGAGCGTGCCGGTGGCCGCGTTCGTCTGACAGACGCGGGTTGGCGCTACCTGGTGCAGGTGCAGGATGGACTGGATATTATCTCCAACGCCACCGCCGAGCTGTTGCAGCCTGACCAGCAACGCCGCCTGGTGATCAACTCGACGCGACGCTGGCCATGCATTGGTTGATGCCGCGACTCAAGGATTTTCGCGCGCGCCATCCGGATGTCGAATTGCGTTTAATGACTTCTGATCGGGATATCGGCCGCGTCGAAACGCCGTTTGATGTCGCCATTCGCCGTGGCCCGGCCGATTGGCCGGGTTACGTCGCCAAGCCGTTTCTACAAGAAACCGAACTGCCGCTGTGCAGCCCCCGCTTGCTGGCGCAATTGCCATTGGCGCGCCCCGCCGACCTGGCGGCGCATACCCTGCTCTACGCGGACACCCGTCCCACCGCCTGGCAGCGCTGGCTGACGCTGGCGGGCATGCCTGATCTGAAACCGGCCGCCACCCAGCAATTCGATCATTTTTTTTATCTGACGCTGCAAGCCGCGATGGAAGGCTCGGGGTGACGCTGGGCCCCCTGCCATGATGCAGGCCGAAATCGATGCCGGGCGTCTGGTCGCGCCGCTACCCGGGCCGTTGGCCACCGTGCGCGGCTATTGCTGGGTGGTACCGCGCCTGCTGATGGATGAGCCTGCCATAGGCGCGTTTTTTTGTCACTGGCTGGAACAACAGCGTTAGCGCAGATGTTCTTCTGGTGGCGGTAGTGCGCTATCGCTGGGCCGCGCGGGCAACATCAGCCAGCCCGGCCGATGAAAGCGCACGATGGCACGATACAGCCAGACATAAAACAGGCAGAACGCGGCAAACAAAACCCGTAGTACCTCATCAACATCCCAGAACAACATCGCCGGCAAACTGGCGCTGGCCGCCAAGCCCCATAGATAAATTGAAGTGCGCGCATTGCGCTGGGTTTTGATATCGACAGCGTGCGCATGCGCGTGCTGCCGCAGCAAACGCTTGTAGATCAGCATATGCATGTGCGCGCCATCGGGCTGCCCCGGCGACATGCCACGCACAAACTTTTTTTTGCGATAAACCGAGAACAACGTTTCCACTACCGGATAAGCGCACAGCACCAGCGGATACCACACCGAGACGCGTGGATTGCGCGCCAGCAGCAGCACCGCCAGTTCGGCCAGCATAAAGCCGATAAAATAGGCGCCGCCGTCCCCCAGAAAAATCGCGCCGCGCGGAAAATTCCAGTACATAAATCCCAGCACTGCGGCCAGCAAGGCCACGCTGGCATACAACACCAGCGCGTCACCCACCCGCCAGCTGACATAAGCCAGCCCGGCGCAGATCAGGCAAGCCACGCCTGCAGCCAGGCCGTTGTAACCGTCGATGATATTGACCGCATTGGATACACCGGCCACCGCCACCACAGTAACCAGCGCGGCCAGCGCGTTGATCTCCATCAGCGTATCCAGCCGCGTGATGCCCAGCCGCGTTAGTTGCGCATCCAGCAACCAGATGGCCAGCGCCGCCGCCAGCATGATGCCGAGCATGCGCCAGGCCGGTCGCATACGCTTGCACAAGTCTTCGGCCACGCCCACGCCAAACGCAGGCACGCTGGCCAGCAGCAG
>BBFD01000128.1 GCA_001313065.1 Silvimonas sp. JCM 19000 | reverse complement strand
CTCCGGTGCTGCTCCTGCGGTCGCGCCGGCTGCTGTGGCTCCGGCCGCGGCAACGGTGGTGCCGACTTCGCCTAAAGGCCTGGTGCTGGTTGCGCCGATGACGGGCAATATTGTGCCGCTGGATCAAGTGCCGGATGCGGCATTCGCCAGCAAGGCCGTGGGTGACGGTATTGCGATTCAGCCGACCGGCAAGTTTGTAGTAGCACCGGCCAGCGGCACCATCGCCAAGATCTTCAACAGCAACCATGCATTTGCACTGGTGGCTGACAATGGCGCGGAAATCATCGTTCACATCGGTATCGAAACCGTCAAGCTGGGCGGCCAGGGCTTTACCCGTCTGGCCACGCAAGGCGCGCATGTGAATGCGGGCGACCCGGTGCTGGAACTGGATCTGGAATACCTGGGCCAGCACGCACAATCGCTGATCAGCCCGGTGGTGATCAGCAACTCCGACCAGTACGCTGGCCTGGCCGATGCGGCCACCGGCACGGTCGAAGCGGGCAAGACGCCGCTGTATGTGCTGCTGAACAAGTAATTGCTTTGCTGCCAGGGCTTCGGCTCTGGCAATTAAAAAAACGGAAGGCTGCGGCCTTCCGTTTTTTTTGTGCCCAATCATCGGTGGGGCACGTCGCATAGGGTGGGTCTGGACCCACCATTCAAAGCCATACGCCAGATCAACAGCGTTTTGCGTCTAACTTGCCCTGTGTTCTGCAATGCTGCTGCCAAACCCGTCACCGGACGAGTATGCCAGCCGCGGTGCATGTAGCTTGCGGCTTTGAGTGGTGGGTCTAGACCCACCCTATGCAAGGCGTAAAAAAAAAGCGGACCTTGCGGTCCGCTTTTTTCATTGCAACTGCCAGCATCGATCAGCCCAGCAGGTGCTTCACCGCGTCGCGTTCTTCCGACAGCTCGCGTGCCGAGGCGTCGATGCGGCCGCGGCTGAATTCGCTGACGTCCAGACCTTCGATGATGGTGTATTTGCCATCTTTGCAGGTGACCGGGTAGCCAAAGATCAGATCGCTGATGCCGTATTCGCCATTGGCCGGCACGCCCATGGTCACCCAGTCGCCTTCCGGCGTACCCAGCACCCAGTTACGGATATGTCGATGGCGGCGTTGGCGGCCGATGCGGCCGACGACAGGCCACGCGCCTTGATAATGGCGGCGCCGCGCTGTTGTACGGTCGGGATGAATTCGGTTTCGAGCCACTTCTGGTCATTGACCAGCTGGGCAGCGTTCTGGCCCTTGATCTCGGCGTGGAAGATGTCCGGGTACTGCGTGCTGGAGTGGTTGCCCAGATGATCATCTTCTTGACGTCGGTGACCACGTTGCCGGTTTTCTGTGCCAGCTGGGTCAGCGCGCGGTTGTGATCCAGACGCATCATGGCGGTGAAGTTAGCCGGGTTCAGATCCGGCGCGTTCTTCATGGCGATGTAGGCGTTGGTATTGGCCGGGTTGCCGACCACCAGCACCTTGACGTCGCGGCTGGCCACTTCGTTCAGGGCACGGCCTTGTGCCGTGAAGATGGCGCCGTTGGCTTCGAGCAGGTCTTTACGTTCCATGCCCGGGCCACGCGGACGGGCGCCAACCAGCAGCGCGATGTCGGCGTCTTTGAAGGCTACTTTGGGGTCATCAGTCTGCACCACGCCAGCCAGCAGCGGGAAGGCGCAATCGTCGAGTTCCATCACTACGCCGTTCAGGCTGGCAGCGACGGCGTGATATCCAGCAATTGCAGAATCACCGGCTGATCGGGGCCGAGCATGGCGCCAGAAGCGATACGGAACAACAGGCTGTAGCCAATCTGGCCAGCAGCGCCAGTTACGGCAACGCGTACGGGGGTTTTCATTTGGTAAAGACTCCGCAAGGGTGAGCGGCGGCAGGCCGCCATCGACGACTGTGGCCTTGGTGGCGCCATGGGCGCCGGGCCTTTCGAAACTACGAAACCGTTTATGCACTGCGCCCGCACAAAACATGTTGTAAGCAAGCAGGCCGCTACGTGATTTTTTCGCCAGCGGGTCATGCACTACACCAGTGCGTGCGCAGTGGGATGCTGCACAGTGGCAAAAGTCTAACACGCGTGCTTGAGGCTTTGCCACGCTTTGTCGCGTAATGCCTGCCACTGGTGAGAAACGTCTTATGTCTTATATAAGACTGTAGTAGACGCTAGACCGACAACATGATAAAAAAAGCGCACAACCATGAAAAAGCTCTCTGCAGTTTCGCTTTATCAGCAGGTTCAGCGCGAAGTTCTTACCGATATTGAAGCGGGTGTGTGGCAGTCAGATGAAGCCCTGCCTAGCGAACAAGAACTGGCTGGCCGCTTTGGCGTGAGCCAGGGCACGGTCAGAAAAGCACTGGACGGGCTGGTCACCGACGGCGTGTTATATCGCCGCCAGGGCGTAGGCACGTTTGTGCAGGCGGCCAGTGATGATCTCGGCGAGTTGCGTTTTTTTTCACCACCAAACAGCTTTGCTAGTGAAATCCCCAGGGTTGAATTATTAAGTTGCACGCGTATCCATGCGGCGGAGCAACTGGCCGATATTTTTTGGCATGCGGCGCGGCGCGGCAATGTGGCAGGTGCGGCGTTTGTTGCGCGTGCAGGGCGATGTGATCGGGGTGGAAGAATCATTGCTGCCCGAGGCGGTGTTTCCCGATCTGGATGTGCGACGCCTGCGTGAAGCGCGTGGCAATTTGCGCACCGTGTGCTGGCTGGATTACGGCGTGCGGCTCAAGACCACCGAGGCGCGCTTTCGCGCGGTACCGGCAGGGCAGGTCGAAGCGCGGCAGTTGCAGATTGATGTTAACGAACCGGTGCTGCAGCTCACCCGCCTGGCGCGTGACTTTGAAGCTAAACCGCAAGTGTGGAGCGTGGCGTGGTTTCGCTCCGAGCAATACGCCATGCAAGCGCCGGTGTTTTAACCGATTGATTCAGGGCCAGCCCCGCAGGCTGGTCTTTTGTGTATTTGAAAGTCACCACAAGGAAGAGTGCGTATGAGTGCAACGCGGCCCAAACATCTGGCGATATGGCAAATCAGGATGCCATTGCCGGCGATTGTCTCCATCCTGCATCGCGCCAGCGGCGCACTGCTGTTTGCTGCGGTGCCGTTCATGCTGTACGCGCTGCAAGGCACGCTGTCTTCGGCCGAACGCTTTGAAGCCTTCCGCGCCTGTGTGGCGCATCCGCTGGTCAAACTGGCCCTGCTGGCCGTGCTGTGGGCGTTTCTGCATCACGCCTGTGCCGGCATCCGCTTTCTGCTGATGGATATCCACAAGGGCGTAGAACTGCCTAAAGCCCGTGCCAGCGCCTATGCCGTGCTCGGCGTCAGCATTGTGCTCACCATCGTGATCGGGGGTTTGACATGGTAATCAAGCGCCCTGTGATTGGTGCCCATTACGGTCTGAAAGACTGGCTGGTACAGCGTCTGACCGCCGTGGTCATGCTGGCTTATGTAGTTGGCGTGATCGTGTTTTTTTTGCTGGCATCACGTGGCGGTAGCTACGAAGCCTGGCAGCATCTGTTTGCCTGTAGCTGGGTGCGCGTGCTGACGCAAGTGACCGTGCTGGCGTTGCTGTGGCATGCCTGGGTGGGCGTGCGCGATATCTGGATGGATTACATCCAGCACACCGGCCTGAAGCTGGCGGCGCATACGCTGACTATTTTGTGGCTGGTCGCCAGCCTTGTTTATTCCGTTAAAGTTGTGTGGGGTGCTTGATGTCTGTTCCTGTTCGCAAATTCGATGCAGTAATCGTAGGGGCGGGTGGTGCAGGCTTGCGTGCGGCCCTGCAACTGTCTGAAGCCGGCCTCAAGACCGCCGTGCTGTCCAAGGTTTTTTCCGACGCGTTCGCACACCGTTGCCGCGCAAGGCGGTATTTCCGCTTCGCTGGGCAATGTGCAAGAGGACAAATGGGAATGGCATATGTACGACACCGTCAAAGGGTCGGACTGGCTGGGTGACCAGGATGCCATCGAGTTCATGTGTCGGCAGGCCCCCGAGGTGGTGGTTGAGCTGGAACACTTCGGCATGCCGTTTGACCGTCTGGAAAACGGCAAGATTTATCAGCGCCCGTTTGGCGGCCATATGGCTGAGTTCGGCAAGACACCGGTGCAACGCGCCTGTGCCGCCGCGACCGTACCGGCCACGCCATGCTGCACACGCTGTACCAACGCAATGTGCGCGCCAATACCCAGTTCTTTGTGGAATGGATGGCGCTCGATCTGATCCGTGATGCCGATGGCGACGTAGTTGGTGTTACCGCGCTGGAAATGGAAACGGGCGAGACCTTTATCCTGCACGCCAAAGCGGTGTTGTTTGCCACCGGCGGCGCGGGCCGTATCTATTCGGCGTCCACCAATGCATTTATCAATACCGGCGACGGCCTGGGCATGACCGTGCGCGCCGGTATCCCGCTGGAAGACATGGAATTCTGGCAATTCCATCCGACCGGTGTAGCAGGCGCGGGTGTGTTGATTACCGAAGGCGTGCGCGGCGAGGGCGGCATTCTGCTCAACGCCAATGGCGAGCGCTTTATGGAACGCTACGCGCCCAATGCCAAAGATCTGGCCTCGCGTGACGTGGTGTCGCGCGCCATGGCGCTGGAGATTCTGGAAGGCCGTGGTTGTGGCAAAGAAAAAAAAGACCACGTGCTGCTCAAGCTCGACCATCTCGGCCCCGAGATCATCAACCATCGTCTGCCCGGCATTCGCGAAATCGCCATCAAGTTTGCTGGCGTCGATCCGATCAAAGACCCGATCCCGGTGGTGCCGACCACGCACTACATGATGGGCGGCATTCCGGCCAACTATAAGGGCGAAGTGGTGGCGCCGCAGGGTGACAACCCGGAAGTGCGCGTCAACGGCTTCTATGCCGCAGGCGAATGCGCCTGCGCCTCGGTGCACGGCGCCAACCGCCTCGGCACCAACTCGCTGCTGGATCTGGTGGTGTTCGGCAAGTCGGCCGGTAACTCGATGATTGAATACATCAAGACCGAACGCCAGGACTGGAAACCGCTGCCGGCTAACGCCGCGGATGTATCGCTGGCGCGGCTGGCGCGGCTGGAAAATCAAACCGGCGGCGAAGAAGTGGCCGACGTGCGCAATGCCATGCAGAAATGCGTGCAGCTGCGCGCCGGTGTGTTCCGCAATGACGAGAACCTGGCCAAGGGCGTGGCAGAGATCAAAGAGATCGCCGAACGCGCCAAACGCACACAGATCAAAGACAAATCAAAGGTCTGGAACACGGCACGCACTGAAGCGCTCGAACTCGACAACCTGATCGAAGTGGCCGTGGCCACGCTGATTTCGGCCGAGGCGCGCAAGGAATCGCGCGGCGCGCATGCGCAAGATGACTACCCGGATCGCCACGATGATGAATGGATGAAGCACACGCTGTACGACGGCGCCACCCGCAGCCTGAGCTACAAACCCGTGCATACCCAACCGTTGTCGGTGGAATACATCGCACCGCAAAAGCGCGTGTACTAAGCGAGATCGCCCTTATGAAAATGCATTTTCAGTTGTATCGGTTCAATCCGGACGTGGACAAAAAAAAGCCCTATATGCAGGACTACCACGTCGAGCTTGAAGACTCCGACAAAAAAAGCTGCTGGACGCGCTGGTGCGCCTGAAAGCAGTGGACGACACGCTGAGCTTTCGCCGCTCCTGCCGCGAAGGCGTGTGCGGTAGCGACGCGATGAATATCAACGGTAAAAACGGCCTGGCCTGTATTACCGATCTGCGTGAGCTGAAGCAACCGGTGCAGATTCGTCCGCTGCCGGGCTTGCCGGTGATCCGCGATCTGATCGTCGATATGACGCAGTTCTTCAAGCAATATCACTCGATCAAGCCGTATGTGATCAATGACGACCCACCGCCTGAGCGTGAGCGTTTGCAATCGCCCAAAGATCGCGAAGAGCTGGATGGCCTGTACGAATGTATTCTGTGCGCGTGCTGTTCCACCTCGTGCCCGTCGTTCTGGTGGAACCCGGACAAGTTTGTCGGCCCCGCCGGCCTGCTGGCTGCGTACCGCTTTATTGCTGATACGCGTGACACGCAAGTCAATGAGCGCCTGGATAACCTGGAAGACCCGTACCGTTTGTTCCGTTGCCACACCATCATGAATTGCGTGGACGTGTGCCCGAAGCATTTGAATCCGACCAAGGCCATCGGCAAGATCAAAGACCTGATGGTCAAGCGAGTTGTGTAAGCGGCTACTGCGCGGCGGCATCTTGATGCCCGGCGGTGCTCGAAATCCTCACGTACAAAACGTACGCTCCGGTTTCTGCGCTCCGGCGGTCATCAACCTGCCACCGCTCGCTACGCCCGACACATTGCGACGGCATGTTTTGAGCGGGCACTGGAACGTATAACCGGCGGGCAGCATGAACGAAATTGAAAAGAAGAAGGTCATCTGGCGCAGTCGGCGTGGATTGCTGGAGGTTGATCTGCAACTGGAGCGTTTTGTGCGCGACGTGTTGCCCGGCCTGGCTGACGCCGAGTGGCAACGTTATGCCGATATGCTGCTGCTTTCCGACAATGATTTGATGGATTACCTGAATGGCAAGGCGCAGTGTCCGGACCCGTACCTGGCGCCGATGATAGACCGGATTCGCGCTCATCAACACACAGACCTGGCATGAAGCCAGCGATGAAAACCCTGGAGCTTTGAAGCATGGAAAACAAAGTCACTCTGACTTATAGCGGCGGCACCATTGATCTGCCGGTGACGGCAGGTACGCTGGGCCTGATGTTGTGGATATCCGCCAGTTCTCCAAGACCGGCATGTTCACGTTTGATCCAGGCTTTCTGGCCACCGCCGCGTGTGAATCGAAAATCACCTTTATCGATGGCGACCAGGGCCAGTTGTACTACCGCGGTTATCCGATCGAGCAACTGGCTGAGCATTCCGATTACATGGAAACCTGCTACCTGCTCATCAACGGCGAACTGCCGAGCGAAGCGCAAAAGAAAGAATTCACCCGCATCGTGATGCGCCACACCATGGTGCATGACCAGATGACGCGTTTCTTCCAGGCTTCCGCCGTGATGCGCACCCGATGGCGATGATGGTGGGCGTGACTGGCGCGCTGTCGGCGTTCTATCAGGACAGCCTGGATATCACCAACCCGCGCCACCGCGAAGTGACGATGTACCGGTTGATCTCCAAGATCCCGACCATTGCCGCCATGTGCTATCGCTACAGCAAGGGTCTGCCGTTCAACTACCCCAAGAACGACCTGAGCTACACCGCCAACTTCATGCACATGATGTTTGCTACGCCGTGCGAAGAGTACAAGCCCAACCCGGTGCTGGTGAAGGCGCTGGACCGCATCTTTATGCTGCACGCCGATCACGAACAAAACGCCTCCACCTCGACGGTGCGTCTGGCCGGTTCGTCGGGTGCCAACCCGTTTGCGTGTATCGCCGCCGGTATCGCGTGTCTGTGGGCCCCAGCCACGGTGGCGCCAACGAAGCCGTGCTGAAGATGCTGGACGAAATCGGCAGCGTCGAAAACGTGCCGGCATTTATGGAAGGCGTGAAGAACAAAACCCACAAGCTGATGGGCTTTGGTCACCGCGTTTACAAGAACATGGACCCGCGCGCCAACATCATGCGCCAGACCTGCTACGAAGTACTGAAAGAGCTCGGCCTGGAAAACGATCCCAAGCTGAAGCTGGCCATGGCGCTGGAAAAAAAATCGCGCTGGAAGACCCGTACTTTATCGAACGCAAGCTCTACCCCAACGTCGACTTCTACTCCGGCATCGTGCTGACCGCGCTCAATATCCCGGTGTCGATGTTTACCGTGGTGTTTGCGCTGGCGCGTACCGTGGGCTGGATCAGCCACTGGAACGAAATGATCTCCGATCCGGGCATGAAGATTGGCCGTCCGCGCCAGCTGTACACCGGCGCGCCGCGTCGCGATTACGTGCCGGTGGATCAGCGTCCGGGCTCGGCCACCGACCCGAAAGACATCTGATCGATAGCAGGCAACACACAGCCGGGGCGCGGTGGGCAAGCGCCGCACCCGCTGTGATAAACCAAAAAACATAAGCAATACCCGTGGCTGACGGGCGTCAGCCACGATCGAGGCCCCGCACCAGGCAGAGCGGGGGAGTAGACAGGACACACTGGCCATGAAACGCGAGCTGGAACAGCTAGAACTCAATTCCCACCTGTTCGGTGGCAATGCTCCCTTTGTGGAGGACTTGTACGAGCAGTATCTGGAAGACCCCAACCAGGTGGATGCCGGGTGGCGGGCGTACTTCGACAAGCTGCAACAGCAGCCGGGTAACAGCGGTCGCGATATCCCGCGCGCACCGATCGAAGAATCGTTCCGGCAACTGGCACGCCAGCCCCGAACCATGGCCGTACACGCGGCAGTGGCCGACGACTCGGTGTCGCGCAAACAGGTGGAAGTGCTGCGCATGATGCAGGCCTACCGTTTGCTGGGCAGCCGCAATGCCACCCTCGACCCGCTGTGCCGCATGGACACCGCCTACGTCGAAGAGCTCGATCCCAAGTTTTATGGCTTTACCGAAACCGATATGGCGCTGCAATTCGGCACCAATATCAAATCGATGGAGCGCGCTTCGCTGGCCGAAGTGATGGCGTTTGCCAAGCAGACCTACTGCGGCAATATCGGCCTGGAATTCATGCACATCACCAATTCCGAAACCCGTAAATGGGTGCTGGAATGGTTTGAAGAACGTCGCTCCACGCCGTCGTTCAACGCCGAGCAAAAGCTGCGCATCTTCAAGCAAGTGACCGCAGCCGAAACGCTGGAACAATACCTGCACAAAAAAAATACGTTGGGCAAAAGCGCTTCTCGCTGGAAGGCGGCGATTCGCTGATCCCGGCCATGGATTACCTGGTGCAGATGGCCGGTGAGCAAGGCGTGCAGGAGATGGTGATCGGCATGGCCCACCGCGGTCGCCTTAATGTGCTGGTTAACATCCTTGGCAAGCAGCCGCGCGATCTGTTCAGCGAATTTGAAGGCCGCCCGACCACCGAACTGCCGTCCGGCGACGTCAAATATCACAACGGTTTCTCGGCCGATATCCCGACCGCTGGCGGCCCGGTGCATTTGAGTCTGGCGTTCAACCCGTCGCACCTCGAAATCGTCAACCCGGTGGTGGAAGGCTCGGTGCGCGCGCGCCAACAGCGTCGCGGCGACCGTGCGGGCGAACAAGTGCTGCCGGTACTGATCCACGGCGACTCGGCTTCATCGGCCTGGGCACCAACCAGGCACGTTCAACCTGTCGTCCACGCGCGGTTACGGCACGGGCGGCACGGTGCATCTGGTGGTCAACAACCAGATCGGCTTTACCACCTCCGACACCCGCGATACCCGTTCCACGCTGTATTGCACCGACATCGCCAAGATGGTCGAAGCACCGATTTTCCACGTGAATGGCGATGATCCCGAAGCCGTGTGCTTTGTCATCCACGCCGCCATGGAATACCGCAAGACCTTCAAGAAAGACGTGGTGGTCGACATCGTGTGTTTCCGCAAGCACGGCCACAACGAAGCCGATGATCCGTATCTGACCCAGCCGATGATGTACAAGCGCATCGCGCAACATCCGGGCGTGCGCAAAAAAAATATGCCGACAAGCTGATTGCCGAAGGCGTGATCCAGGCCGACCAGGCCGATGCGTTGATCCAGGCCTACCGCGCTGCGCTGGACAAAGGCGAGCACGTCGAAAGCACCACGCTGACCGACTACAAGCGCTCGTACGCCATCGACTTTAGCCGCTATATCGGCGCGCACTGGCGTCACCCGGTGACCACGGCCGTGCCGCAAGCCGATCTGGCGCGGCTGACCGAAAAAATTCACCACCGTGCCGGAAGCTTCAAGCTGCACCGCACCGTCGAGAAAGTGGTGCATGACCGCCGCGAAATGGTGGCCGGCAATCTGAATATCGACTTTGGTATGGCCGAACATTTGGCCTATGCCACGCTGCTGACCGAAGGCTATCCGATCCGTATTTCGGGTGAGGATTCCGGTCGCGGCACGTTTAACCATCGTCACGCCGTGTTCCATGATCAGGGTCGTGAGCGTTGGGATCAGGGCGCGTTTGTGCCGCTGCAATACCTCAGCGACAACCAGGCGCACTTTACCGTTATCGATTCGATCCTGAACGAAGAAGCGGTGCTGGCGTTTGAATACGGCTACGCCTCGTCGGCGCCGGATGAGCTGGTGATCTGGGAAGCGCAGTTTGGCGATTTTGGTAACGGCGCGCAGGTGGTGATCGATCAGTTCATCACTTCGGGCGAAACCAAATGGGGCCGTCTGTGCGGCCTGACCATGTTCCTGCCGCACGGCTACGACGGCGCTGGCCCGGAACACTCGTCGGCGCGCGTCGAGCGTTATCTGCAGCTGTGTGCCGAGCACAATATCCAGGTGGTGCAGCCGACTGAAGCCAGCCAGGTGTTCCACATGCTGCGCCGCCAGATGATCCGCCGGTGCGCAAGCCGCTGATCGTGATCATGAGCAAGCGTCTGCTCAAGCCAAGATGTCGGCCAGCCCGATCGACCAGTTCACCAGCGGCGAATTCCGCAACGTGATTGGCGACAGCGCCGCGCTGGAAGCCAAAAAGGTGAAGCGTGTGGTGGCGTGCGCGGGTCAGGTGTACTACGACCTCGAAGCCGCGCGCAAAGAGCGTGACATCAAGACATCGCCATTGTGCGGGTGGAACAGCTGTATCCGTTCCCGACTGAAGAATTGCGCGCCGAAATGGAGAAATACCCCAATGCGCGTGAACTGATGTGGGTGCAGGAAGAGCCGCGCAACCAGGGCGCCTGGCATGCCATCCGCCATCGTCTGGAAGGCGTGATGCTGCCCAAGCAGACCTTGCTGTACGCGGGCCGCAGCTCGTCGGCCTCGCCAGCCGTGGGTTATATGAGCAAGCACACCGCGCAGCTGAAAGCCTTCCTTGACGAAGCCATGACGCTGTAACAACGCCGCCGTCCCCCAACGCTGTACCCGCTGCGCCAACGTAACGCGCGGCGGGGCCGAATACCCAATTGGAGAAACCCTGCATGATCATCGAAATCAAGGTGCCGCAACTGCCCGAATCCGTTGAAGAAGCCACGCTGCTGCAATGGAAGAAAAAAAGAAGGCGACGCTGTGGCGCGTGACGAAAGCATTATCGATATCGAGACCGACAAGGTCGTGCTCGAAATCCCGGCGCCGCAAGCCGGTGTACTGGTGTCCATCGCCCGCAAAGAAGGCGATTCGGTCACCAGCAATGATGTGATCGCAACAATCGATACCGATGCCGTCGCCGCAGGCGCGCCCGCTCCGGCCGCCGCAGCACCGGCGCCGCATGTGGTG
>BBFD01000127.1 GCA_001313065.1 Silvimonas sp. JCM 19000 | reverse complement strand
CGACCTGGCGCGCCACCCGGCGAATGGCCACAGTTCCAGCGCCTTGTTGCTGGCGGTTGCGCTCAGGTTTTCCAGCGGGCTAACGCGCACCGATCCATCCACCGCCACCCGCGCCACCAGCGCCACGTGTTGCGCCTTATCCTGCAGCAGCGCCATTTGCGCCGGTGCCAGCGTGTCGATGGCTTGGGCTGGACCAGCACGACCGTCAGCGCCAATGCCGCCACGGCAAAACCACCGGCCAGCAAACGCCATAAATAAATACCACCCCAGCTCCACGGCGAGACTTCGCGCAGCGCCCGCACGCGCCGGGCAATCTGGCGCCAGACCCGCGCGGGCGGTTCCACCGGCGGTACGGCACGTACCAGCGGCAGCAATTGGTCTTCGGTTTCGCGCACGGTGCGGCGCAAGGCGGCGTCGGCCGCCATCAAGCCTTCAAAAACGGCGGCGAGCCGGGCCCCGCAAGGTGCCGATCACATACTGACCGGCCAGTTGCGTTTGTAATAATGGATTGCGGTAATTCATGCCAGACACCCTTTCAGTCGTTCCAGACCACGGCGGCACCAGCTTTTGACGGTGCCCAATGGCGCGGCCAAGCGCGCCGCGATTTCGCTATGACTGAGGTCATCAAAGAACGCCATGGCGATCACCTGCCGCTGTATGGCTTCCAGTCGCTTCAGGCATTCAGCTATGCGCTTGCTGTCCTGAAACTGCGCCAGCCGTGCCATCGGCCCCGGCGCTTCGTCGGCCCATTCATTGATGATGGTGTCGTCGCTATCGGGGATTTCGAGCTGCGGCTTGCGCAACCAGTCGATACAGGCATTGCGCACGATGCGGCTCATCCACGTCAGCGGCTGGCTTTGTGCCGCGGCGTAATTGCCCGCGTTTTGCCAGATCCGCACATAGCATTCCTGCATGACTTCTTCTGCCCAGTCCTTCCTACGCAACATACGTAGCGCAACGCCAAACAGTTGCGGCGAGGTCAGTCGATACAGCGTTTCGAGTGCTTTTTTCGTCGCGTTGGGCGCAACGGGCCAGCAAATCCTGCAGCGTTGCCGATTCGGCCATCGGGGGGTCCCTGGAAAAGAACGCCCGTGCAGCGGGCGTGCTGTAAAGCATCGGAAGTTTATGCGTAATGCGCAAGCTGGCTCAGCGCTTTTGATCACAGTAATTCCGACAGCACATTAGCCTGCTGGCTGACATTGCCTGAACCGCCCCGGCGCTATCGTCTGCGTTATGGTCGGCATCCTGCCGCAGTTAACCAGGCCAGGCAGATGCGGCCGGAGTGTTGTGATGCGTATTTTTTCTGGTTTCCACCCTGCTGGCCGTGCTGACGGTCACCCATCTGACGGTGATGGCGGCAAACAAACATCTGTCGCGCAGCGGCGCGGTGGATAGTACGCAAAGCGCGAGCGCCCCCAAGGCCAGCGCGCCGCTTTCGCACAAATCCCACCCCGCCAGCCGGCCCGGCCACGCCAGCGCCACGCCGCAGGAGCATCGCGCATGAACGATTTCACCCACACCGACAAACTGGAAGAAATCCACCGCACGCTGGACGCCACCGAAGCGCCGCCCGAGCCTCGGAAGACGAACGCCAGCATCCATCCGGCGGCTGGGGCTCGGCCAAAGCGGTGGGGTCGATCTTGTTTCAGGAACGCGCCATGCGGCACGTTGGTGTGTTGCTGCAGCAGAACAAACCGCGCGGTTTTGCCTGTGTCAGTTGTTCGTGGGCCAAACCCGGCAAGCCGCATCCGTTGGAAGTGTGCGAGAACGGCGTGAAGGCACGGCGTGGGAGCTGACCAGCCGCCGCGCCACGCCTGCTTTTTTTTGCCGAGCATACCGTCACCGAACTCAAAACCTGGGGCGACCACCAGTTGGAAGAAGTCGGCCGCCTGACTGAGCCGATGCGCTGGGACAAACACAGCGATACCTATCAAGCCGTGAGCTGGGAAGACGCATTTGCCGAAATCGGCGCCGAGCTCCAATTGATGGCGCCAAGATCGACCGTGTTCTATGCCTCCGGCCGCGCTTCGCTGGAAACCTCGTATATGTATCAGTTGCTGGCCCGCATGTATGGCCACAACAACCTGCCCGACAGCTCCAATATGTGCCACGAAACCACCTCGACCGCGCTGCCGGAAAGCGTGGGGGTCGGGGTCGGCACTGTCTTGCTGCAAGATTTTGATAAAGCCGACTGCATCCTGTTTTTTTTGGCCAGAACCCCGGCGTTAACAGCCCGCGCATGCTGCATCCGCTGCAAGAAGCACGCAAACGCGGCGTGCCTATCATTACTTTTAATCCATTACGCGAACGCGGCCTGGTCAACTTTGTGAACCGCAATCGCCGGGCGAAATGCTGGGCGACAACCCCACCTGGATCAGCACGCAATATCACCAGGTGATGCCAGGCGGCGACGTGGCGGCCTGATGGGCCTGTGCAAATGCCTGATCGATGCTGACGACGCCGCCAAACAAGCGGGCAGCCCCGG
This sequence comes from Silvimonas sp. JCM 19000, assembly GCA_001313065.1. The sequence continues at coordinate 8,915 of BBFD01000127.1, read as the reverse complement.
CGTGCTGGACGATGCTTTTATTGCCGAGCACTGCCATGGATACGCTGATTTTGCGGCCACCGTGCGCCAGGCCAGTTGGGACAGCATCGAACGTGAATCCGGCCTGACCCGCGCCGCGCTGCAAGACGCCGCCGACGTGTATATGCAAGCCAAAGCCGTGATCGGCGTGTATGGCATGGGCCTGACCCAGCATCGGCACGGCCAGGACAATGTGCAGATGCTGTGCAATCTGCTGCTGCGCGGCAATATGGGCAAGCCAGGCGCGGGCATCTGCCCGGTGCGCGGGCATTCCAATGTGCAGGGCCAGCGCACCGTCGGCATTACCGAAAAAAAACCCGAACTCGCTCCGCTGGACCAGATGGCCAGCCAGTTCGGCTTTGAGCCGCCGCGCGACAAAGGCATGAACACGGTTGAAGTTTGCGAAGCCGTGCTCAAAGGCGAGGTGCGCGCCTTTGTGTCGCTCGGCGGTAACTTTATCCGCGCCGTGCCCGAAACCGATCTGATGGAAGCGGCGTGGCCCTCGATTCGCCTGACCGTGCAGATTTCCACCAAGCTCAATCGCGCGCATCTGATTCACGGCGATGTGGCCTATATCCTGCCCTGCATCGGCCGTATCGAAAAAAGACGTGCAAGCCAGCGGCCCGCAATGCGTGGCCATGGAAGACAGCACCGGTTGCATGCATGGTTCCTGGGGCCAGGTGGCCCCGGCCGCGCCCACGCTACGCTCTGAACCCGCCATTATCGCGGGTATCGCCAAAGCACTGCTGCCGCGCAATCCCAAGCTCGACTGGGATGCGTGGGTGGCGGATTACTCAAACATCCGTGCCGCCATCAGCGTATCGCTGCCCGAGATCTTTCATGATCTGAGCGAACGCATGTGGCAGCCGGGCGGCTTCCGCCGACCCATGCCGGTGGCGGAGCGGGTCTGGAAAACCCGCAGCGGCAAAGCCAATTTCCTGATCCCCAAATCCTTGACCGTGGACCCGGATACCCCCGCCTACGGCCCCGATATCCTGCGGCTGTTTACCGTGCGCAGTGACGGGCAGTTCAATACCACCATCTACACCATCGAGGATCGCTTCCGGAATGTGGTCGACACGCGCCGCGTGCTCTTGATGCATGCGGACGACATCGAGCGGCTGGGCTTCAAGGACGGTGATCTGGTCGACGCCACCACCGTGGTCACCGTCGGTCAGCGCCGTTGCGTCAGCGGCCTGCGCATCAAAACCTTTGACGTGCCGCGCGGCTCGGTGGCTGGCTACTATCCTGAATGCAATCCCTTGATTCCGTTGTGGCATCACGCTGAAGTCAGCAAAGTGCCCGCGGCCAAATCCATCCCTGTGCGGCTGGCGGCGTGCACGCCAGCCCATGCCCCGATCCACTGAGTCTCAAGGAGTAATGCATGCGCTACAAACTGGTCGACACCACACCGGGCTCTCGCGTCTGGGTGCTGATTTTTTTTGATTCCGGCGACGAGGTCATGGAAGGCCTGCAGTACTTTGCCAACCACGAAAACGTGCTGGCGGCGTCGTTTATTGCGCTCGGCGCTTTCCAGCGCGCCACGCTGGCTTACTTTGATTGGGAACAAAAGAAATACCTGCCCATCGCGGTGGAAGAACAAGTGGAAGTGGTGTCGCTGATGGGCGATATCGCCAAGGGCGACGATGAGCGCCCCAGCCTGCATGCGCATGCCATGCTCGGCCGCCGTGACGGCAGCGCCAAGGGCGGCCATCTCAAAAAACGCGATCGTGCGACCGACGCTGGAAGTAAAGATCACCGAGACGCCCGCGCATCTGCGACGCCACGCGCGCCCCAATCTGGCATCGCACTGATCGATATCGAAAACTGAGCGTATAACGCGCCCAGGCAGCCCGGCTGACGCATTGCGAGCCGGGCTTTTTTTCTTGCCCTGCGCCCACGCCGATTAAGCCAGATGTCAGTATTTCGCTTTGATGACCCGGCGCGCACTGCTTTTTTTGCCCCGATCGACCGTTCATCGATTGGTTCGCGCCCCCTTCGGCTGGGTCATCCACTCACCTGCTGCGGCGCGACAATTCGGCGTAGCGCAACAATGCAGGAAATTGTTCGCTTACAGGCTGCAAGCTGCGGCTGTTTCAGCAGATTTTAAGTTTGGCTCGGGTAGAATCTGCACCAATCACTGGCAAAGCGCATGAATGCTGCATTGCGGCATTTTTTTTGCGGCAGTTCCGCTTTGGTGCAAGACAGGTTGCGTGTTTGAGCGGCATGGTCTTGTATGTAAGTAGCCAGTTGAACCGCATTACAAAGACGCGTACATTGCGTCAGTTCGCTTTCTTCTCACTGGCAAGTCGGAAGGGTGAATAGCGCCGTGCTTTCTCCACGGCGCCTTTTTTTATTGTCTGGCGCGCTGCCGCCGGGCGGCCACAGCGCAATGCGCCGCCGCCATGCATGACGTCACAAGCGGCATTTGCGCGTGCCGGGACGGCCGCCGTCAGTCTGGGGCAACAAAAAAGGCCGCACCAAAACGAACGTGCGGCCAGGCTGACAGCAAGCGCAGCGACTACATGGCTTGCGGCACGATCACCATCCAGCCCAGGCCAAACCGGTCGGTCAACATGCCAAAGGCAGGCGAAAAGAAAGTCTGCGTCAGCGGCATGGTCACTTGCCCGCCCGCGCTTAGTGCCGCGAATTTTTTTGTTCAGCCTCTTGCTGGTCTGCCACATTCAGCGTGAGCAGCACCCCACCAAAGGTGGTGGAGCCCGCACAGTGACCATCCGACGCCAACACCACGCTATCGCCGATCTGGATGGCCGCATGCATGATCTTGTCCTGCATGCCCGGTTTGAGCTGCCCCTCCGGCATCGGCTCCGGGTTATCGCTATAGCGCATCTGGTACTGCAATTGCGCACCGATGGCCTGGGTGTAAAACGTGATGGCTTCTTCACAGCGCCCTTCAAACATCAAATACGGCTGTACTTGCATGATGAAACTCCTCGGGGAATGCGACATATCACGCCTGGGGATGCTGGCGAGTGCTTGCCATTGTCAAACAAGCTGGTGACAAACGCACGACGTCGTGGAGACTTGCGCCGGCGGCGCGATATACGGCGTGGCAGGGCCCCGCGCCATGCCAGCGGGGCAAGCGCAGCAGACAACGCCCCGCGCTACCTCGAATGCGCGCAGGGCGTTGATGGTGGGCGCGCGTCAAGCGGCCGGATGGTCCATGGCCACCAGCAAATCATTCAGCGCTTTCTGGCATTCGGCCTGGCTGGATTTATCGTTGCGCACCGCCGTCAATGCGCCGTCAATAGCCTTGTCGACATGGTGCCAATCTTTGGCCGCCCGTGGCTTGAGACCGGCTTCGGCGTTATCCCACGAGGTCTCCAGATCCTTGATGCGGGCCTTGGCATCGGCGCGGTTATTCTTGTTGATCAACGCCAGCGTATCGCTGGCTATCGTACGGAACTTGCTCAGGTCACCCAGCTTTGAGGCCTCGGCCGCGTAGGCGGGCGTGGTCATCAAAGCGGGCGTCAGCAGCGGGCTGATGCCGAGCAACGCGGCAGCCACCAGGCGGGTGCGCGCGGATGAGTACGGTTGGTTTTATTCATTGCAGTTCTCCTTGCGGTTGAGTCAGTGCGCGGCGTTGTTGCACGGTGAACCACGCCACCAGAAAAGTGATGACCACCAGAAAACCAATGCTGGTGGTGACGGTACCCAGGCCCCAGCCACCGTATTCGGTGGACTGCGACATCAGATCGCCCAGCGATGCCCCCAGTGGACGGGTCAGGATGTAGCCACCCAGAACGCCAGCACGGCGTTCATGCCCAGGTAAAAGCCGACGAAGATCAGGGCAATCAGCCCGCCAAACGCCAGCGCGCCCAAGGTAAAGCCCATGCCCAGCGCCTCGGTGGCCAGGTCACCCGCGGCGGTGCCCAGCGCAAACGTCAGCAGGATCACCAGCCAGTAAAACGCCTCGCGTTTAAAGGTATCGATCGAGTGGATCGACAAGGTGCGTTCGCTGCGATACCAGAGCCCGAATGCCGCTGCCAGCGCCACGGAGAACGCAGCAGTGCTGATATACAGGCTGAGACCCAGGCCATCGGTCAGCGCATCGGTAATCTGCGTGCCCACCACGCTCACCAGCACCACGGTCAGCCAGTATTTCCACGGCACATAACGCGGCGCGCGCAGTTGCATGATCAAAGCCGCCGCCAGCAGCGCCAGCATGAAACCGGTGGTCACCGCCGCGCCCAGCCCGACGTTAACTGCCAGGTAATCAGCCCCGGTCTCGCCGACCGTGGTCGACATGATCTTGATGATCCAGAAGGTCAAGGTGACTTCAGGTACTTTGTTGCGCCAAGGCGTGGCGGATGAATCCATGGTTTTTTTGCTCCTGCGGTGGGTGCGTGTCGACAACTTGATATGCACCGCAGCGTGCAGGCCGCCACTTAGCGCGCCCTTATCGAAGACTTTGATTTAACTTAGGTTTTACCTGATCCGGGCGTAAAAAAAGGCCGCACGCAGCGGCCTTTTCCCGGTTCCATCCTCGCGATCTAGCGATGCACCCAACCGCGCAAGATAGGCCACGCAAACACCGTGCGATAAAGCGTCTCGATACGCCGCGTCAGCGCGCGTCCGGCCAGCCACCACAATGGCGTCAGCGCCAGCCAGCACAGCGCCACCACTGCGACGGCGCCCAGCATATCCAGCGGAAAATGCACACCCAGATAGATACGCGCCCACCCCACCAGAGCAGCGGCCAGCAAGGTAAGTCCGCCAAAGCGACGCCCACCGTCCAGCAACAAGGTCAGCCCCAGTCCGGCCAACACCGTCATGTGATCACTGGGAAATGAAGCGTCGTTGGCGTGCGCAATCCATGTTTTGCCTAGCCCCGCCGCATCCGGGCGCGGATGTGGCCAGCCCAGCGCAATCAATTGATTGATGCCCAGCGCCACAAACACCACCAGCACCGCCTTGAGCGCCATGCTGCGTTGAGTCACGCCGCCCCATAGCCACAATGCAGCCAGCAAGACAGGCACCAGAAAAAAAATGACATCTTCGGCGAGCGCGCCAGCGCAATGGATCAGCCACAACGGCGTATCGGCCGGGGCATTGATGGCCATAAACCACTGGCGATTCAAAAGTTCGAGTGCGCTCACGATGTCGTCCTGCAAGGTGCGATGGCCCGCAGGTTGCGACGTGGCACTTAGTTCGACCTTAGCCGCAGAGGGGCGCTGCCGCGCGGCGGGATGCTGGCCGTGTCAGTGTCTGCCGCATTGTGCTGTCGTCTAAGCCTCAAATAAGCGGCGCTTTGCAGCCTCTTCCGCGGTCATCCCACGGAGAACACACCATGTCACGCTCTGAAAATGTCGTCCTGCTGCGCCCGGCCGCAGTGGTGGACAAAGTGCCGCAAGTTATTCTGCTGTTCTGGGTCATCAAAATCCTTGCCACAACGGTCGGAGAAACCGGTGGCGACGCGTTATCGATGCAACTCAATCTTGGCTACGCCGTCAGCAGCCTGATTTTTATGGCCGTCTTCGCAATCACGCTCACCATCCAGATTCGCAGCCGCGCCTACCACCCGTTTGCCTATTGGGCCGTGGTGGTGGCTACCACCACCGTCGGCACCACCATGTCGGATTTTCTCGATCGCAGCCTCAAGCTGGGTTATGTGAAATCGTCCATCGCCTTGTTTATGGCGGTGTTGTTGATGCTATGGCTGTGGAAACGCAGCGTGGGCCAGGTGCGCTTTGAGGGCATCGAATCGCGGCGCGAGGAGTTGTTTTACTGGGTCACCATTCTGGTCTCCAACACGCTGGGCACCGCGCTGGGCGACTTTGCTGCGGACGACACCGGGCTCAACCTGGGCTTTCAATGGGGCGCGGTGTTGTTTGGCGCGCTGATTGCAGGGGTAGTGCTGGCGCATTACCTCTTCAAGCGGATTCCGGCGGCGGCACTGTTCTGGGCCGCGTATATCCTGACCCGGCCGTTGGGGGCCACGGTGGGCGACACGCTGACCAAAGCACCCGACCAGGGCGGCATCGGGCTAAGCCGGATCGGCTCATCGCTCACCATCCTGGCGGTGATGATCGTGCTGATCATCACGATGGAATATCGTCAGCGGCGGCGGGCATGAGCTGGCGGACACCGCAGGCGCGTTACTAGCCACCGGGGCAGGCAGCAGTGAGAGCAAGCGGGATGGGCGTGCAGCTTGCCCGGTGTCGCAATGGCCCGCTGGCTGCATTGCAAAGTGCGGCCAATCGGCCAGGCGCTGCAGGCGCGACAGCGTTCGCGGATTTAGACAGTGGTATGGTCGCGCACTATGCCAATGGACTGGCGATCATAAAAGCGGCTTACGGGCTGACAATTCGCCTGCGCTGCCGGCCCGCGTGCGCAGCGGGAAAGGACTGCTTAGATGGCATCGATTTCAAACTCCACATGCAGCTGCCTGCCTCAGTTTTTTGCAGCGTGCTGTGCTGATCCGTACTATTCGTTACAGATCAGCAAATTAGCGCTTTCTGCCAGGCCTTGCTTCATGCTGCACTGCGGCATTTTTTGGCGTGCCCTCGTATTTCTGCGCATCAGCGGCCAGCGGGCGTTTCTGGCATACAGCGCATGCCTTAGTCCAGATGGCGGAGCAGCTCGCCCACCGACTAGCTGTGTCAGATTGCAGTAGGGTTTGCGAAACTGGCATTCCCGATGTGCTATTGCTAACGTAAATACGATGCCCGCGTGCGGCAAGTGCGCAGCGGGCTAAAACCAGCCGCGGCATTGTGTCCGCCGCCCATACCCAGCCCATGGAGTTCGCATAATGAAAAAAAAGTTACCTCTCTGCTTTGTCTGTTGTCCGCCAGCCTGCTGATCGGCAGCGGCATGGCCTATGCCGACGACGCCGCCGACGCCACCACCCCGGCGCCCAAGGCTTCCAAGCACAAATCCAGCGAAGCCAAGGCCGCCGCCCGCAAAGAAGCCAAGGCCAACAGCAAGGAAGTCATGGACAAGTTCTCGACGCTGCCGAAGAGCGAATACCCGGCTGCCTGCAAGGATTTGTCTTCCCAGATCAAGGCGGGCAAGAAAGGCTTGAATGAGGCCTACAACACCTACTGCATGAAGTCGCCCACCTAAGGGGTTCGGGCCAGCGCAACTTAGCCAACTGCGCGTCGGCCCTGCGGCCAGTGCAATAAACACCGTCTGTGCGCGCACGACGGTGTTTTTTGTATTGCGCGCCCGTGAAGTGGCCGCAGCGGACGGATGTGTAACTGCATGCGCCGGAATACCGCTTTTACGGCAGTTTTGCTGGATGGGATTAACCGGCCCGGATCAGACCTGCTGTTGCAGCACCAGCAGCATCAGCAAGCCCAAAGCACCGACGGTGGCCAGGCCGAGCAGGATGGAGGCAACCACGCCGACGATGCCGATCAGCTTCCAGCTGCGATAGCGCTCGACGATTTCCAGCACTTCCACCTTTTCGCCTTCCAGCATCACATTGGCGCGCAGGATGGGCAGGCTGCCGCTGATCACGCGGCGCAGTTCGGATGGAATGGGTTTGTAGCTGACTTCGGTGTCGTTGCTGTCTGCGGTACGTTCGTTAAAGCGTACGGTGGAATGACCGTTATTGTTTTTTGCCCTGCATATTGCCTGCGCCTTGCTTGTTCACTACGTGCCCCCGGATGTGTCGGCAAGTATACCGGCATGCCCCTGCCCTGCCGATGACGCGTAAGTACGCGCCGCATCGATGCAACATCGCTTACAGGCATTGTTGCACGCGCCAGCGGCGCGACGTGGGCTTTGTTGACTGACAAGCAAGGGTGTTGTGCAGTGCAGCGGGTTTTTCGATCAGCCTGCGGGCAGTAAGCTGCGGTCCTTCTTTCACATACCGGACTGCTGCCATGAGCCAGATTCTGATCATCAATGCCAAAAAAACATTTCGGGCACTCGGCCGGCCAGCTGAATGACACGCTGGCGCATGAGACCGAAGCCGTGCTGCGTGCAGCCGGCCATGCCGTCAAAATGACTACCGTGGATGACGGTTACGACATCGACGCCGAAATTGAAAAGTACCTGTGGGCTGATGTAGTGATTTATCAAATGCCGGGCTGGTGGATGGGCGCGCCGTGGATCCTCAAAAAAAATACATCGACGAAGTCTTCACCTTTGGCCATGGCAAGCTGTACGCCAGCGATGGCCGCAGCCGCAGCGACGCCAGCAAAAAAAATACGGTTCGGGTGGTTTGATCCAGGGCAAGCAATATATGTTGTCGGTGACCTGGAACGCACCGGTCGAAGCGTTTGAAGACCCGAAACAGTTTTTTTGAAGGCGTGGGCGTTGACGGCGTGTATTTGCCTTTCCACAAGGCCAACCAGTTTCTGGGCATGACCGCGCTGCCGACTTTCATGTGTAATGACGTGATCAAAGACCCCGACGTCCCCAGCTATATCGCCGCCTTGCGTGCGCATCTGGAAGACGTCTTTACCGAGGCGACTGCCGCATGATTACCGTATTTGCCGAAATCAAAGCCCATCCCGGTCAACGCGCCGCCGTGCTGCAAGCGTTTGAACGTCTGCTGCCCAGCGTGCTGGCCGAGCCAGGATGCGGCGGCTATAAACCGCTGATTGATATTGACGGCCAGGTGCCGTGGCAGGCGCTGGAGCCGGACACCATTTTCATGCTGGAACAATGGCAGGACATGGCCGCGCTCGAAGCTCATATGCAGATGCCGCATATGGCCGCGCATAAAGCCGCGACACAAGATCTGATCGCGGAAGTCAAAATCCGCATTCTGGATGCCGCGCTGTAAGCGCCCACGGCCCGCCGATTCAATCGGTACGGCCGTGCCAGCGACGCCACGGCTGGCGATAGGCGCGGCGGCATGGAATGCTCAACGAGACTTCCGTGCCGCGCCCCACCCCACTCCATAGCTGCAGCACCGCCTCGAT
>BBFD01000126.1 GCA_001313065.1 Silvimonas sp. JCM 19000 | reverse complement strand
GCGGCGCCGCTATCGTGCATCTGCCAGAGACTGGTACCGCCAGGGCTTCCACTTTGCTGGTCGGATGCCGCACGTTATCCGGTTACCGCAACGGTCCTGGTGCCAGGCAACCCTTCGAGTTCGCGTAGCCCATACGCCGTCCCCGCTGACAGTCGACAAAAAAAGCCCCTGCTAGCAGGGGCTTTCAAGCGCACAACATCACGACATGCGACGCTCAGTGTCGGCCATGTCCTTTCAAAGGCTCGTCTCGCAGACCCCACGCCAACACAAAGCCAACGGCGGCCACACATGCGGCGATATAAAACACGCTGTGCAGTGAAGCGCCGAAGGCGTGCAGGTATTGCGCATGCGCAGCAGGCGAAAGTGAATTCAATGCGGCGACCGCGCGCGGTGCGGGCATGCCCTGCGGAAACACATCGGCGAGGCGGCTGTTCAGGCCATGCGTAAACAGCGCGCCGAACAGTGATACGCCCAAGGAGCCGCCGATCATGCGAAACAGGGTCACGCCCGAAGTCGCCACGCCCAGTTGCCTGATGTCGACCGTGTTCTGTACCGCCAGCACCAATACTTGCATCACCATCCCCAGCCCTATGCCCAATAGGCCCGCATAGAGATAGAGCACATTTAAAGGGCTGCTGTCCTGCAATTGCGCCAGCAGCAACATGCCGATGGCGGCAATCAAACTGCCCGCAATGGGAAAGAAGCGATAGCGTCCAATCTTGCTGATTACTCGTCCGCTGATCATCGACGCGAGCAACAGCCCACCCATCAGCGGCAACAATTGCATACCGGCTTCAGAGGGCGTGGAGCCTTTGACCACTTGTAAATAGAGCGGCAAATACGTGACCGAGCCAAACAGTGCTGCACCGATCAGAAAGCCCAATGCACTACATATGACAAAGGTCCGCATGCGGAACAGGCTTAGCGGCATGATCGGCTCGGCCGCCGTGCGTTCTTCATTGATAAACCCGAGCGCGGACATCACACCGACAAACAGGTAGAGCCAGAGCTGGGCGGAAGTCCACGGCAAGCTGGTGCCCGCTTCGGTGGTAAACATGATGAAACAGGTGAGGGCGAGCGCCAGAAAGCCGGCGCCCCAGTAATCGATCTCATGCTTTACACGGGCCACATGCGGCTTGAACACGGCGGCGATCACCGCCAAAGCCAGCAGGCCGAGTGGCAGGTTGATGTAGAACACCCAGCGCCAGGAAAAGTGCTCAACAAAAAAAGCCGCCAATCAATGGGCCAATGACGGTTGCGACCCCGAAGATGCCGCCAAACAGACCTTGATAGCGTCCGCGCTCCGCCGGTGGGATGACATCGCCAACCACGGCCATGCTGATCACCATCAGACCACCACCGCCCATGCCTTGCAGCGCGCGGGTCAAAATAAGCTGCGTCATGTTTTGCGACAATCCGCATAGTGCCGAGCCGAGCAGGAACAGCACGATGGCGGTCTGTAGCACAATCTTGCGGCCAAACAGATCGCCCAGCTTGCCGTATAAAGGGACGACGATGGTCGAGCTGAGCAAGTAAGCCGTGACGACCCAGGATAATGATTGAAAGCCGCCCAAGTCGCTTACGATAGTGGGCAAAGACGTCGACACGATGGTCTGGTCGAGCGCCGAGAGCAGCATGACCAGCATCAGCGCGCTCATAAGCACCCAGATGGGCGGGTGGCCAGCGTGCTGTGCCGCTGGGGTCAGGGGGTCTGAAGTTCTGCTGTTCATACAAAGGGCTACCTAATTAATTAACGACGCAATTAATATATGCCTTTGCCCGATATGTCAATTGGATAGAGGCAGCTGTTAATATCCGTCACTCATACTGGAGACACCGTGCAGGACCAGCCCACCAAACCCGCGCGCCGTCCGGGGCGTCCCGCTGCGGCGGCGGGGCAAGAAAACCAGCGAGACCGCCTGCTGGATATCGCTTTGTCGATTTGCGCCAAATATGGCGCGGCCGAGACGACGATTGCCGCTGTGGCTCGCGCCGCCAATATGACGCCAGCGGCCGCGCACTATTACTTCAAGACACGTGAGCAGCTGCTCGACACGCTGCTGGCCGAGCGCTTTATGCCGGTGCGTGCCACCTTCGATGATGTCTTTGAGGCCCATCCCGACGAGCCGTTTACGGTGATCCAGCTGCTGGTTGAGCGCCTGATGAATATCAACTCGCGCTACCCGTGGTTTGGCACCTTCTGGCTGCGCGAGATGATCAGTGAAGACGATATGTTCAAGCAGCGTGTGCAATTGCGGCTGGGGCGCAAACCGCATATCCAGATGCTGGATACCATCAAGCGTTGGCAGCGTGACGGGCTGATCAATGCGCAGATCGAGCCCGTATTGCTGTTCACCACCTTGATCGGCCTGACCGTGCTGCCGTTATCGGCCTCGGCCAAATGGCAGGACGATCCGCTGCGAGCACATCTGGGGCCGCAGCAGATTGCCGACCATGCGCTGGCTTTGTTGCTACGGGGATTGCAGCCGCAGTAATGGCGCCGCTTTGTTACGGCGCGGTTGGCGCGGTGCGATGCAAGCACCAAGCCTGGGCAAGACGGCAAATCTGAAACATTCGCGGCTGACAATAGTCAACACAGACATTTGCTTGGCGCTGCACTATCGTAATTGCGGATATGCAATTTGATGGAATGCCACTGCTGCGCGACGGCCCGCTTTTGCCTTTTCAGGAGATAACCCATGCCCCCCGAATTTGCCCGTTTGAACGCTGCCTACCAGTTGTGGCAAGAAGCTGGCGCAACCTTGCATACCGCGCTGGTCAGCGCGTATAGCGATCCGACCTCGCCCGCGTTGCAAACGCTTGATGAGCTCACCGCCAATGTGGATCTGGCGCATGCCGATTTCACCGCGCTGGCGCGCTCACTGCTCAGCGGTCGGGCCGAGGCACCGTTCGACTGGATTACGGCTCGCCCGCGCTAATGCCCAGGCATTGTGGCCGCCCGCTTTGCACCAAAGTCCGGACCTGCGCGGCGCATTTCAGTGCGTCCGCGTCGGCCAGTGGTTGATGTTTAACATCTTGTGATGTCGTTCACCTCCCGCCCATTACAGTGGTCGTTGTCTCCAGAACACCGCACCACTGACCTGCTTCGACAGCCCTAAGCTTTCTACCGTTATCCTCTAATGCCGCGCCGATTCCTGCGTGCGCGCTCGCCGGTCTGGCCCTTTACATCAATGGTTTCTGGCTCGATTGCGGATGTAGCCGCGCGCGGCCGACTAGATCGACGCAAGGGGCTTGCTCGCAAGAGTCGTCTGTGATTTCATGGCTTCAGCCTTACGCCTTAATGACTAATTAAGTTTTTTTCGGGTAATCTGCGTTGCGATGCAGCATGCGATAGTTGTCACCTGAGACTAAGCCCGTCTCCGATTATTGATAGATTTATGCGCGTGCCGCAGGTTCATAAGGCTTAAACCTTGTTCAAAACAGTACCGATCAAACCGGTCCGGGGTGCAAACATGGCGTTCTATCCAGTCTTTTTTGTCAGTGGTTTGCGTAATGCGCAACCAGGCTGATATGCAAGAAAAGCTGATCACCGAGGTGGCTGACGCCATTGCTCCCCTCGTGAGTGATTACGAATTGATTATTGTCGACAACGCATCCAGCGATGATAGCGTCGGCACGCTCAAGCGGCTGACCAGCGAGAGCGGGCTGCCCAATCTGCAGGTCTATGCGCTGACCAAAGAAGTTGATCTGGCCACTGCGGCGTGGGTCGGTCTGGAAAACGCCCTGGGCGATTATGTGGTGGTCATCAACCCGCTGCTCGATGACATCCACTTTGTCAGCAATATGCTGGAACACGCGGTCACTGGCGCGGATGTGGTGTTTGCCAATAACGAGCAGAAGCCGACTGAAAACCTGACTTATCAGGCCGCCTTCACCGCGTTTAACGGCATCTACAAATACTTCAATGGCCTCGATCTGGTCAAAGAAGCGCCGCAATACCGGGTGCTGAGCAAGCGCGTGGTCAACTTTATTCTGCAACACCCGCAGCCTGGCATCAGCTATCGCCATCTGCCCGCCACCGGTGGCTTTGCCAAGCGCGCCTGACTTACAGCTCGGCGCCCAAGCTGCAACATCTGATCCATGGCGGCGGCAGTTTGATCGCGGCATGCGCTTGCTGGTGGCGACCACCCGCGCGCCCATGCGCTTTGTTACCGCGCTGTCGCTGTTCGGCGCGTTTGCCAACATCATTTATTCGCTCTATGTGGTGGCCATTGGGCTGTTCAAGAGCAATGTGGCGCCGGGTTGGGTCAGTTTGTCGCTGCAACAATCAGGCATGTTCTTCTTGATCTCGCTGGTGCTGTTGGTCCTGGGCGAATACATCCTGAATATGGTGAGCGTTGCCAACGAAGGGCCGCTGTATCACGTGGGCCAGGAGTTCACCAGCGCGCGTATGACCCGTCGCGAAAAGCTGAATATTGAAGAAGTGGCGGCCAAGCCGGCCACCACCGCCTTTACTGCAACCGGAGCGGCAGTGTGATGATGCAAGCCGCCCCGACCGCAAACCATCTCAACTACGATGCGTTGATCATCGGCGGTGGCTTTTATGGTTGCGCCATCGCGATCTACCTCGCGCGGCAGCGCGGGCTCAAGAACATCTTGCTGGTAGAGCGTGAGGGCGCGCTGATGCAACGCGCGTCTTATAACAACCAGGCGCGCGTGCACAACGGTTATCACTATCCGCGTAGTTTCACCACGGCGTATCGCAGCCGTATCAACCTGCCGCAATTTGTGCGCGATTGGCCGTTGGCGGTAAAGAAGGATTTCACCAAGCTTTATCCGATTGCGCGGCGCAATTCCAAGGTAACCGCGCGCCAGTTCGAGCGCTTCTGTCATGAAATCGGCGCCAGCCTGGAACCGGCCGATGTCTCGCTCAAGCAATTGTTTGAACCGCGCTTGATTGAAGAAGTATTCCTGGCAGAGGAATACGCCTTCGACAGCACCACGATTGCCAAATGGGCCGCCGAAGAACTGGCCGACTGCGATATCCAGGTGCTGTTCAACACCTTTGCCAGCGGCATGGTGTCGGTGCCGAATGATCGTGTGATGGTGACGCTGGATGGCCCTGACGAAACCCAGCAAGCCATCACCGCGCGTTATGTCTTCAACTGCACCTACAGCGGCCTGAACCAGATTGGTGGTGAGTACCCGGGCACGGTAACGCGGCTGAAGCATGAAGTAGCCGAGATGGCCTGATGCGCACGCCGCCGCAGTTAACCAACCTGGGCGTCACCGTCATGGACGGCCCGTTCTTTTCGATGATGCCGTTTCCGCGCGCGGCCTGCATACGCTGTCGCACGTGCGCTATACGCCGCATCTGAACTGGCCCGACGCCAAGGGCACCAATCCCTACGAACGGCTGGATCAATATCCGCGCGATACCCGCGTGGAACGCATGGTGCGCGATGTCGAGCGGTATATGCCCGCGGTTGCCGATGCCGAATACGTAGATTCCTTGTTCGAGATCAAGACTGTACTGGTCAAGAACGAAGGCGATGACGGCCGCCCGATCTTGTTTGAAAAGCATGCCACCTTCCCCAGCTGCTACTCGGTGCTGGGCGGCAAGCTCGATAACATTTTTTTGACGTGCTGGAGAAGCTTGATGCCGAAGCCTTCCAATAACGTCGATCCCAAACCGTGGCTGTTCGCGCTGTTTGTGCTCAGCGTATTGCTGATGGCATTTCTGAATCTGCGCGGCACCGGCAGCGTGGAAGATCCGTTTTTTGCAGGGCGAATATTTTGCTTCGTCGGCCAGCTTGCTGCTGCCACGCCGGCAGGCTTTGAGCCGCTGACCATCCACGGCGCGCTCGATTATCTGCCCGCCATGGCGATGCGCGCGGTGTGGGGCCCGACCGATTATTTTGTACCGACGCTGTTGTTGTACAAATTGCTCAAGCTGTTGGCCGGCGCCTTTTTTGTTTGTGGTGGCCTATGAAGTTTCGCGCGGCAAGCCGCACCAGGCGTTGTTGGTGCTGGCGGTGGGGGTCATCGCCACGCAACTGGTGGGTTATCGTGATTTGCTCTGGCTGGCCTCGCTCTATATCTGGTTGCTGCTGACCGGGCGCCGCTTGGGTTCCGTGCCGCAGACCTTGTTGCTGATTGCGTTTGGCGCGCTGGTTGGGCTGGGCATGTTCTGGTCGTATGACCGCGGCCTGACCACCATCGTCGCGCTGGGCGGATCCACCTTGTGGCTGGTGGTGCGGGACAAGCGTTTTGCGATTGCGCTGGTGGTGTTTGCCGCCGTGGTGGCCGGCTTGAGTCTGTCGTTTCAGACCTGTTCGCTGGAAAACTACGCCGCCAATATCAAAGTGTTGATGGATACCTCGGCGCAGTGGAGCTACGGCATGCAGCGCTGGCCGGTCATCCTGACGGCGTTGGCGGCACTGGTGAATATCGCCGCGCTCACGGCACTGATTTTTTTACCGCGCGGCATTCGGTGCGTTTTGCCACGCGACCGCATGCAGGGCCTTGGTGTTGGGCCTGGTGTTGGCTGCGTTGATGATGTTCAAGATCGGCATCAACCGCGCCGATGCTGACCATATTTACTGGAGCATGTGGGTGCCGGCGCTGATCGCCTTGCTGATTTATGGCCGCGACTTTGCGTTTCCGATGTATTTGCGCGTGGCCACGCTGGTGCTGGTGTTGCTCGCCATCCCCTGCGCGGTCAAGTTTCATCATCCGTGCTTTGTGCTGGTCACCGGCCTGTTGGCGCTGGCCGTTGCCACCAAAGCGCCGACCTTTACCGCAGTGCGCTGGGCATTTTTTGTTGCTGGTACTGGCCACGCTGGGCCTGACGCTGTATACCGCAGCGCAGAACTATCGTGCCGGCCAGTATGCCTGGGTGGAAAAGCCCACTGCCTGGGGTGATAACGCGGCAGCCTCGCCCGAAGGCGTGCGCTGGGCGGCCGAGCAAGTGCTGGCCAGCCAGTCGAGCTGTTTGCTTGATCTATCCAATAACGGCGTGATCAACGGCCTGACCCGCCTGCCCAGCTGTACCCGGTTTACCTATCTGGTGTATGCCGGTCCGGCCAATGAAAACGAATTGATCGACGCCGTACGCAGCAGCGCGCCCAAGGCGGTGGTGTATTCCACTACCGAGCCGTCGTATACCGTCGACGGCCGCAGCATGCGCGAACGATTTCCGCAGCTTGATGCTTATCTGGTTACGCAATATCCCGTAGAGAAGTGCAACAAGGGTTATTGCATCCGTTATCAAAGGGGTTGAAATGGACGAACGCAATCAGAACGCCGCACTGATCGGCAGCAGTGGTTTTGTGGGCCAGACGCTGAGCAAACAAGCTCACTTCAGCCATCATTTCCGCTCCACCAATATTGGCAATATCGATGGCGGCACGTTTGATACCGTGGTCTGCTCGGCCGCGCCGGCGCAAAAAAATGGATCGCCAACCGCGAGCCGCCGCCGACCGAAAAAAAATATCGATGGCTTGATCGCACATCTATCGACCATCCAATGCAAGACCTTCATCCTGATCAGCACGGTGGACGTGTTCAAGACCCCGGTCGGCATTGATGAAGACACGCCGGTAGACGAAAACGATCTGCACGCCTACGGCTGAACCGTCGCTATCTGGAGAAATTTGTCGAAAGCCATTTCGACAATTATCTGATCGTGCGCCTGCCCGGCCTGGTCGGCCCTGGCCTGCGCAAGAACGTCATTTTCGACTTTCTGAACGATAACAATCTGCACGCCATCGATAGCCGCGGCTCGTTCTGCTTTTACCCGATGATCAACCTTTGGTATGACATCCAGACCGCCCTCAAGGCCGGTCTGAAGCTGGTGCATCTGACTGCCGCGCCGGTGACGGTGGCGGAAGTGTCGCTGGACGGTTTCGGCAAGCCGTTCGAGCAGAACCTGGGCAATGCGGCCGCCAGCTACGACATGCAGACGCGTTACGCCGATGTCTTCGGCGGCACCGGCCGCTATCAATACAGCCGCCGCGAATCGATCCAGGCCGTGCGCGCTTATGCGCAATCCGAGCCGGTGACCATCAAGGCCGAGGCCGCAGCATGAGACTGGCTATTTCCAATATCGCGTGGGACGTCAACGAAGACAACGATCTGGCCAGCCTGCTGCAGCGTTATCAGGTGGACGCCATCGACTTTGCGCCGGGTAAATATTTTCCCAAACCCGCCGAGGCGACTGACGCCGAGATCCGCAAGGTCAAAGCCTGGTGGGCCGAGCGCGGTATCGAAATGACCGGCATGCAATCGCTGCTGTTTGGCACCACCGGGCTGAACGTATTTGGCGACGCGGCCTCGCAAGACGCGATGCTGGCGCATTTGCGCGGCGTCTGTCATATCGGCGGCGTGTCGGGTGCCACCCGGCTGGTATTTGGCTCGCCCAAAAAACCGTGACCGCAGCGGCCTGAGCGACGCAGAAACCCGCAGCCGCGCGGTCGAGTTCTTTAATCGCCTGGGCGATATCGCCGCCAGCGAAGGCGTGCTGATCTGCCTGGAGCCAAACCCGCCGCTGTATGGCGCCAACTTTATGACCACCAGCGACGAAACCGCCGAGGTGGTGCGTGCCGTTAACCATGCCGCCGTCAAAATGCAGCTGGATACCGGTGCCGTTACGCTTAATCAGGAAAACGTGGCCGATGTGGTCAGCCGCCATATCGACGTGATCGGTCATATCCACGCCAGCGAACCCAGCCTGGTGCCGTTGGGCGATGGCGGTACGCAACACGACGCGGTGTACGCCGCACTCCAGACCGTGCGCCCCGATGCGCTGGTCAGTATTGAAATGGTGGCCACGCAAAACGAGCCGCATTTGACCGCGATTGAACGCGCCCTCGGCGTGGCCGACCGCAGTTATCGCCCGGGGAGGGCCGCGTAAATGAAATGGTTGATTCTGATTCTGGGCATTCTGACCAATGCTTCGGCCAGCGTGCTGATCAAGATGGCCATGCTGCCGCCCCGGCAGTTTCCATCGCCGTCCAACCCGCAAGCCGCGCTCAGTAACTGGCCGTTCTGGCTGGGCCTGGGTCTGTATGGCACCGCCTTCTTGCTGTACGCCGCCGCGCTGGCGCGCTTGCCGCTGAATATTGCGCACCCGGTACTCACCTCGGGGGCGGTTGCCGCCGTCGCCGTGTTGTCGGTGCTGGTGTTTCGCGAGCAGTTTTACTGGACCACGATCACCGGCGTTGTGCTGGTGATTGCGGGTGTCGGCTTTATCACGGCCGGTGTGGCCTGATCGTAGAAGAGAGAAAACCCATGACCACCGCCATCGCCACCACGCCGCTTGCCGCCAGTAAAAAAAACTGGCAGGTACCGGCCTACAAAACGCAGTTCTGGCTGGAACGCCAGCATAAATACTGCATCGTTATTCCGGTCATCAACGAAGGCCAACGCATCATCAGCCTGCTGACCCGCATGTCGCAGCTCAAGCTGGAACAACAGGCCGACGTCATCATCGTCGACGGCGGCAGCACCGACGGCTCGATGGAACACACGCGGCTGCAAACGCTGGGCGTGCGTGGCCTGATCCTCAAGACCGCAGGCGGCAAACTCAGCTCGCAGCTGCGTTGCGCCTATGCCTTTGTGCTGGAACAAGGCTATGAAGGCGTCGTCACCATCGACGGCAACGACAAAGATGACCCGGAAGCATCCCGCGCTTTATCAAGGCGCTGGATGACGGCATCGACTTTGTGCAGGCGTCGCGCTTTCTGAATGGCGGCGTGGCAGAAAACACCCCGGCATCGCGCGACTTTGCCATCCGCTTTATCCACGCCCCGGCGCTAAGCATCGCCTCCGGTTTCCACTGGACCGACACCACGCAGGCTTTCGCGCCTATAGCCGCAAGATGATGGTGGATGAGCGTATCGCCATGTTCCGCGACATCTTCACCACCTACGAACTGCTGGCCTATCTGTCTTATCGCGCGCCCAAGCTCGGCTACAAATGCGTGGAATTGCCGACCATCCGCCGTTATCCCAAGGGCGAAGTGCCCACCAAGATCAGCAGCGTGCGCGGCAATCTGAGTGTGCTGGGCGTGTTGTTCAGCGCTTGCCTCGGCCGCTACAACCCCTGATCCCACCCCGCTGGATGCACGCGCTTGCGCCGCCGAGAGCGGGCGCAAATGCAAAGGCCGCAATGCGCATGCATCGCGGCCTTTGTTTTGGTGCGCCTGGCTTAGTCCGCCGGTGGCATGTGCCACAAGCTGCGGTCGTCGCTCAGATTGGTCATGTCGTACAGCGAGTATTGGCGCGCCAGTTTGGCGCCCCCATCGCGGGTGACCGGATTCCAGCGCAGCAGACCGACATCGCCGCCCGAGCGCGCCATCATCGCGTCGAACGGGATGGTCAGGTAGATGCCTTTATCAAAACTGCCTTCGCCAAAGGTCTGGGCCGAGACGTTGGTTTTGGTGGCGTACACGCCAATGACCACGCCATTACGGAAGTGACGGGTCACTTCCAGGGTTACGCCTTTGTCCTTGGCCAGATACTGGCCCACGCTGATATTGGCCTGCACCCCTTGCCAGCGGGTATCCCAATACGCGGTCAGGTGACCGGTGAAGGTCTGGTAATCGCGCATCGAAAAATCCTGATCAAAACCGCGTTGCTTGACGGCATTCAGGTCGACCCCGATCGCCAGGGGCTGCCATGAGGGCGATACAGCCATTCACCGCCGACACCGGCAAACATGCTTTCCAGCAAGCCGCCATACACGCTGTAGTAGTTGTCGCTGCCCAGCTGACCCACTTTGGTGGCTTGCAGATAGGGCATGGTCACGCGCGATGAGGTCACGTATTCCCGCACATTGGTGCGCACGCGCGGCATATTGCTGGGGGCGTCGTATTTGAACTTGTCGTAGTTATCCAGCAAGCCCACGTTGAGATCGCCCACCACCCACAAGCTGGGGGTAAAGCGGAATTCGACCTGGGCGTTGGCTGATAACTGATACAGCATGAAGGCATCGGGCCCGCCCAGCGACTGGTGCCAGGTGGGGCCGATCGAGTAATCAAAGCGTTTGGGCGTTTGCTCGAACACGCTGGGCAGGCTGCGATCCAGCGCGGCCGGCGCCGGTTCGACACTGGCCAGCGCGGGCACATGCTGGCTGGGCAAACGCGCACGGGTGTGGTCATTCAGCCAGATGGCGCGATCGATGCGGTAGTCCGTGGCCATCAGCCGTGGCGTAGCGGCAGCAGGTGGAAATGCGTCACCGTGGCCGGGGCGTCCCGGTTGAGGATTTTAACGATGCGATCGATGCCATCTTGCAGGTAGAAGGCGTCGAGATCATCAAACTCAACCAGCAAGACCTGGCCTTGCAGGCGGATGTTCTGCACATGCCAGTGCGTCAGCAACTCGATATCGTCGCGGGTTTGTTTCCAGTCGACGACGGGCGGGGCTGCTGCGGCCGGGGCGGGGCTTGCG
>BBFD01000125.1 GCA_001313065.1 Silvimonas sp. JCM 19000 | reverse complement strand
CGGTGGGGCTACTGGCGGCAACGGGCATCAGACAATCCACCTCGCCGGGCGCACACATGGCATGGGCAGGCGGTGGCGTGAGCAATACCCAGGCGCCAAGGACGAACAAAGCCGCCACCCGGATCAAGCAATAAATCATTAATTTTTTTTAAATGCACAACGCGGGACCTTGCGAATTAATATCCAGCCGCCCGGAAATCCGGACAGCCATCAAAGCAGGCCGCCACTTTAAATTGGCCAGACTCAACGTCAAAAGCAACTATTGCCTGCAATGCCGCATTCTTTAAGAATTTTCGCATCCTAATTAACCGGGCAATCGGCAATAGAATGCATGCCCAATTGATATAAGCAAAACGTGTATCCCGCATGTCTGCCCCGCGCTTTGCGCAGGGCCGGCACCGCCCTGCACGCCTTAACGAGCCCTTATGCCCTACAGCAAGTCTCATCGCACCTTGTTTAAATTGCACCTCGCCGCCGTTACCGGCTTAGTGGCCGCGCTGATTCCCACGCATAGCCGGATTTTTTTCCGAATTATCTTGCCGCCTTTATGCCTGATTTTGTTATTGATTGCAGACGGCACTCGGCTATTTCTGAAAAGGCTGTTTAATCATACGGCCGCGCAATTCTGGCAAATTGCCGCGCGCATCAGTCTTTGCCTGGGTTTATGGTGGATATTCTGGCTGCTATTGCGCGCGCTTTATCAAACTGCAATTGCGCATACGCTGGAATTAAAATTAGCCAATACGCTTTATGTTTCCATCTGGGCCAGTTACGGCCTGACTTGTGCGGCGGCAACCCTGCTGGGTCTGAGTTATGCGCCGGGTGCCCGTGCCGCGTGGCAACGCTTGCAGCCATGGCGTAAACGCTAGCTCGCGCCGCGCACCACACCTGGCGGCCCGCATGCGCCCAGCCATCCGGCTACGGCGCATGTAGGCCAAAGCTGGCTTTCGGACTACGCAACGCAGTTCTATCCTTAGCGGCAACACGCCTCGCCCTCGCACGCGGGCGCCTGTATTGCATTCACGCACCGGATAACGCGAAGCACCCATAAGGAAGCCCGCCATGCCTCACGCTCTGCACGACACGCTCAAGACCCTGCCCGACCCCCACGCCCATTTGCAGTACTACAGCCTGCCTGCGCTGGAAACCGCGGGCATCGGCCCGATCAGCCGCTTGCCGGTGTCGATCCGCCTGGTGCTGGAATCGGTGCTGCGCAATTGCGACGGCAAAAAAGGTCACCGAAGAACATGTGCGGCAGTTGGCAAACTGGAAGCCCACGGGCCATCGCGTTGATGAGATCCCGTTTGTGGTGGCGCGGGTGGTGCTGCAGGACTTTACCGGCGTGCCTTTGCTGGCTGATCTGGCCGCCATGCGCAATGTGGCGGACAAGCTGGGCAAGAACCCCAAACTGATCGAACCACTGGTGCCGGTGGACCTGGTGGTGGATCACTCGGTACAAGTGGATTACTACGGCACACCGGATGCGCTGCGCAAGAATATGGAAATGGAATTCCAGCGCAACAGCGAGCGCTACCAGTTCATGAAATGGGGCATGCAGGCCTTCGACACCTTCAAGGTGGTGCCGCCGGGCGTGGGCATCGTGCACCAGGTGAATCTGGAATATCTGTTCCGTGGCGTGCAAGTGCGCGACGGCATTGCCTTTCCCGATACGCTGGTTGGCACCGACAGCATACCACCATGATCAACGCCGTGGGTGTCGTCGGCTGGGGCGTGGGTGGCATCGAAGCTGAGGCAGGCATGTTGGGCCAGCCGGTCTATTTTTTTGACGCCTGATGTGATCGGGGTCGAGTTATCCGGCCACCTGCGTGAGGGCGTCACCGCAACGGATCTGGTGCTGGCCGTCACCGAATTGCTGCGCCATGAAAAAAGTCGTCGGCAAGTTCGTCGAATTTTTTTGGCCCGGGCACGGCCAGTCTGACTGTCACCGACCGCGCCACCATCGCCAATATGGCCCCCGAATACGGCGCGACCATGGGTTTCTTTCCGGTCGACGACAAGACAATCGCCTATCTGCAGGGCACGGGTCGCACCGAAGTCGAGATCGCGCAATTTGAGGCCTATTTCAAAGCCCAAAATCTGTTTGGCATTCCCCAGCCGGGGGAGATCGATTACACCGCGTGGTCAAGCTGGACCTGGATGGCATCGTTCCCAGTCTGGCGGGCCCGAAGCGACCGCAAGACCGCATCGCGCTGACCGCCATGAAGACCAGCTTTAACAGCTTGTTTGCCGCCCCGGTCACCGCCAACGGTTTCAACAAGAAATCCGCACAACTGGCCGAGCGCTATCCCACCGCCAAGCCCGGCATTGATATTGGCAACGGCGACGTATTGATCGCGGCCATTACCAGTTGCACCAATACCTCCAACCCCGGCGTAATGCTGGCGGCAGGTCTATTGGCAAAGAAGGCGGTCGAGAAAGGCCTGAGCGTTAAACCGCATATCAAAACCAGTCTGGCGCCCGGATCACGCGTGGTGACGGAGTATCTGACCCGTACCGGGCTGCTGGAACCGCTGGCGCAACTGGGCTTCGCGCTAGCTGGCTATGGCTGTACCACCTGTATCGGCAATGCGGGCGATCTGCGCCCGAGTTCAACGAGACCATCCAGTTGCATGATGTGGTGGCCGCCGCCGTGTTGTCGGGCAACCGCAACTTTGAAGCACGCATCCACCCGAACATCCGCGCCAATTTTCTGGCCAGCCCGCCGCTGGTGGTGGCGTTTGCTATTGCCGGGCGCGCCAATGTCGATTTGACCACCGAGCCGCTGGGCATCGGCACCGATGGCCAGCCCGTGTATTTACGCGATGTGTGGCCGAGCAGTGACGAAGTGGCCGAATTGCTCAGGTTTGCGCTCGACCCCGAGGTATTCCGCACGCTCTACAGCGATCTGACCAAAGACCTGGATTTGTGGAACAACATCCCCGCACCGCAAGGTCAGGTGTACAGCTGGCCGGAATCAACCTATATCGCCCGCCCGCCGTTCTTTGACCAGTTCAGCCCCACGCCGGGCAGCATCGGCGATATCAAAGGCGCCCGCGCGCTGCTGGTGCTGGGTGACTCGGTCACCACCGACCACATCAGCCCGGCTGGATCGTTCGGCGAGAAAACGCCCGCTGGCCAGTATCTGATCGCCCATGGGGTGGCGCGGCCCGACTTTAATAGCTACGGCTCGCGCCGTGGCAATCACGATGTGATGATCCGCGGCACCTTTGCCAATGTGCGGGTCAAGAATCTGATGCTGCCGGCCAAGGCTGACGGCGGGCGCGTTGAAGGTGGCTTTACCTTGCTGGATAACACGCTCTCCACCGTCTACGACGCCGCGCAGGCGTATATGGAACGCGGCACGCCCACCATCGTGTTTGCGGGCGAGGAATACGGCACCGGCTCCAGCCGCGACTGGGCGGCCAAAGGCACCTTGTTGCTGGGCATCAAAGCCGTGGTGGCCAAGAGCTTTGAGCGCATCCACCGCAGCAATCTGGTCGGCATGGGCGTATTGCCGTTGCAGTTCAAAGGCAATGACAGCGTGCAATCGCTGGGCATTACCGGCAATGAGCTGTTTGCCGTGCTGGGCGTGGATGAACATCTTAAGCCGCAGCAAGACCTGACCTTGGTGATCTGCCATCCCGACGGGCAAAAGCAGCATATTCCGGTGCTGTGCCGCATTGATACGCCGATCGAGGTGGATTACTACAAGCACGGCGGCATCCTGCCGTATGTATTGCGCGACCTGCTGCACTAAGGCGGCAAATGCCTGGGGACAACGCGTGGCGCGGCGGTCACACGCCCGCCCGCGTTTACGCGTACAATTACGCGTTTTTTTCCAGCCGGATCGATCATGCCCGACCTTATCCGCGAAGTGGGCCGCCGCCGCACGTTCGCCATCATTTCGCACCCTGATGCGGGTAAAACCACGCTGACTGAAAAGCTGCTGCTGTTTTCGGGCGCGATTCAGCTCGCCGGTACCGTCAAAGGCAAAAAAAGGGCGGCAAGTTTGCCACTTCCGACTGGATGGATATCGAAAAGCAACGCGGCATTTCGGTGGCTTCATCCGTGATGCAGTTTGATTACCGCGATCACGTGGTCAATCTGCTCGACACCCCGGGCCACCAGGACTTCTCGGAAGATACCTACCGCGTGCTGACCGCCGTCGATTCGGCACTGATGGTGATTGACGCCGCCAAGGGTGTGGAAGAACAAACCATCAAGCTGCTGAATGTCTGCCGCTTGCGCCACACCCCCATCGTCACGTTCATGAACAAATACGACCGGGAAGTGCGCGACAACCTTGAACTGCTGGACGAAGTCGAGTCGGTACTCAAGATCAATTGCGCGCCGGTGACCTGGCCTATCGGCATGGGCAAGACGTTCCGCGGGGTGTACCACATCCTGAACGACCAGATTTTGCTGTTCAAATCGGGCGAAGGCCGCAACGACGTCACCGAGATCATCGAAGGCCTGAACAATCCACGGCTGGATGAGTTGTTTCCGCTGGAAATTGAACAAACCCGGATGGAACTGGAGCTGGTGCGCGGCGCCTCGCATCCGTTTGATCTGGAGCAGTTTCTTGCTGGCTCGCTGACGCCGGTGTTCTTTGGCTCGGCCATTAACAACTTTGGCGTGCGTGAAATTCTGAACGCCCTGGTCGATTGGGCGCCGGCCCCGGCCGAGCGCGACGCAACGGCACGCGCAGTGGCACCAACCGAAGAGAAATTCTCGGCCTTTGTCTTCAAGATCCAGGCCAATATGGACCCGAAACACCGCGACCGCATTGCCTTCTTGCGCGTCTGTTCCGGCCAGTTTGAGCGCGGCATGAAGTTCAAGCATCTGCGCCTGGGCCGCGATATTGCAGCCAACTCGGTGGTCACGTTTATGGCGCAAGGGCGGGAGCAGGTTGAAGAAGCTTACGCCGGCGACATCATCGGCTTGCCTAACCACGGCAATATCCAGATTGGCGATTCGTTCTCGGAAGGCGAAGTACTGGCCTTTACCGGCATTCCTTACTTTGCCCCGGAAATGTTCCGCATCGTGCGCATTCGCAATCCGCTCAAGATCAAGCAATTGCAAAAAAAGGCTTGCAGCAGCTGGGTGAAGAAGGTGCGGTGCAGGTATTCAAACCGTTGAACGGTTCCGATCTGATCCTGGGCGCGGTTGGCGTGCTGCAGTTTGAAGTGGTGGCCAGCCGCCTGGCTAATGAGTATGGCGTTGATGCTATGTTTGAGCCGATCACCATCTACACCGCACGCTGGGTGACTTGCCCGGACAGCAAAAAAGCTGCAGGAATTTGAACGGGCGCTTGAAAACAACCTGGCGCGCGACGCGGCCAACAGCCTGGCTTATCTGGCAACCAGCCGGGTTAATCTGGACCTAACGCGCGAGCGTTGGCCCGACATCGTGTTCCACGCCACGCGTGAACATGCGGTGACACTGTAAAAAAGATGAAAATCGGGCGTAATCGCCTGCAAGCGCGCTACAAAAAAGCACCGGTTATCCGGTGCTTTTTTTTATTTACCCCCGCCCTGCAAGAGGTTTTCTATGCTGAGGCAGTCTGGCCGCCAGGCCGCGCTGCCGTTGATTGCGCGCGTAACCGTGGTGGGAAACCCGTTGGGGTGTCGGAAAACGGCCCAAATACGCCAATGTCATACCTTGATTCATATCAAGTAATTACCGCAAACCTTCTCACAAAATGGCGTAGATATTAGCGAGAAATTGCAGCCGGGCCGGTGCTATTCTGCCCGCAGACAAGAATCGCGCAAGCCCTTGTAAGCAGCATGATCCAAGGGCCCCGCACCCACGGTTTGTCCATAAGACAGTCACCCAGGAGCACGAAACATGAACGCACCGGAACTCAATCTGCAACAGGACGCCTGGCGAGGCTTTACCGCCGGCGACTGGCAAAAGCAGGTCGCCACCCGCGACTTTATCCAGTTGAACTACACACCGTATGCCGGTGACGATCAGTTTCTGGCTGGCCCGACCGCCCGCACCACGCAACTGTGGGAAGAACTGTCTGTACTGCTGAAAGAAGAACGCAAACGCGGCGTGCTCGAAGTCTCGGCCCAGGTCGGCTCATCGATCACCGCCCACGCTCCGGGCTATATCAATAAAGACCTGGAAACCATCGTCGGCCTGCAAACCGACGCCCCGCTGCGTCGCGCCATCATGCCTAACGGTGGTTTGCGCATGGTGCAGAACTCGCTGGCGGCCTATCACTTTGAAGAATCGCCGCTGATTGCCGAAATCTTCACCAAGTATCGCAAAGATCACAACATGGGCGTGTTCGACGCCTATACCCCGGAAATCATGGCCTGCCGTCGCTCGGGCGTGATTACCGGCCTGCCGGATGCCTACGGCCGCGGTCGTATCATTGGCGACTACCGTCGCGTCGCGCTGTATGGCGTGGATTTCCTGATCCAGGACAAAAAAACGCGAGAAGGCCGAGCTCGACGACGTACCGTTCACCGAAGACGTGATCCGTCTGCGCGAAGAGCTGTCCGAACAAATCAAGGCGCTGGCTGAACTCAAGACCATGGGCCAGTCTTACGGCTTTGACCTGGCCCGCCCGGCGGTCAATGCGCAAGAAGCCATCCAGTGGCTGTACTTCGGCTATCTGGCTGCCGTTAAAGAACAAAACGGCGCGGCCATGTCGATCGGCCGGATCTCTACCTTCCTCGACATCTATATCGAACGTGATATTCAGGAAGGCCGCCTGAACGAAGAACAAGCGCAAGAAATGATCGACCATATGGTCATGAAATTGCGCATCGTGCGTTTCCTGCGCACGCCGGAATATGACGAGCTGTTCTCCGGCGATCCGACCTGGGTGACTGAATCGATTGGTGGCGTTGGCATGGACGGCCGTCCGCTGGTTACGCGCACCAGTTTCCGCGTATTGCATACCCTGTATAACCTGGGCCCGGCGCCGGAACCCAACCTGACCGTGTTGTGGTCGACCAGCTTTCCGCAAGGCTTCAAGGAATTCTGCTCCAAGGTCTCGATCGACACTTCGGCCATCCAGTACGAAAACGATGACCTGATGCGGCCAAAATGGGGCGATGACTACGCCATTGCCTGCTGCGTCTCGGCCATGGCCGTCGGCAAGCAAATGCAGTTTTTTCGGTGCCCGGGTAAACGTCGCCAAGGCGCTGCTGTACGCAATCAACGGCGGCGTGGATGAAAAGACCGGTAAGGTGGTGGCCAAAGGCTTTGAGCCGATCAAGGCCGACGTACTCGACTATGCCGAAGTCACAGCCAAATACGACAAGATGCTGGACTGGCTGGCCAAAACCTACGTGACCGCGCTGAACTGCATCCATTACATGCACGACAAATACGCCTACGAAAGGATCGAGATGGCGCTGCATGATCGCGACATCCTGCGCACCATGGCTTGCGGCATTGCCGGTTTGTCGGTGGCAGCGGATTCCCTGTCGGCCATCAAGCACGCCAAAGTGCATGTGATCCGTAACGAAGCCGGTCTGGCTGTCGATTACAAGATCGAAGGCAGCTATCCCGCTTATGGCAATAACGATGATCGCGTCGATACCATTGCCGTCGCCATCACCGAACAGATGATGGGCAAGATCAAGGCGCAACCGGCCTTCTATCGCAATGCCACACCTACTCAGTCGGTGCTGACGATTACGTCTAACGTGGTGTACGGCAAGAAGACCGGCAATACGCCGGACGGCCGCCGCGCTGGCGCTCCGTTCTCGCCGGGTGCCAACCCCATGAACGGTCGCGACGAAAACGGCTTTATCGCTGCCGGCTTCTCGGTTTCGAAGATTCCGTACGATGCGGCACTGGACGGGATTTCGTGGACCGCTTCGATGACGCCGGACGCGCTCGGCCACAACGAGCAAGACCGGGTGCGTACCTGGCGGCTTCGATCGATGGCCTGTTCGGGCCGCATGGTGAAGGTGGCGGCTCTGCCTGCGATGCCACTTCCGCAGTCAAAGCGCAGATTGATCAGTTGTTCCATCTGAACATGAACGTGCTGAACCGCGACACGCTGCAAGACGCCATGGAACATCCGGAAAACTATCCGCAATTGACGGTGCGGGTCTCGGGTTATGCGGTCAACTTTGTCAAACTGACCCGCGAGCAGCAACTCGATGTAATCAGCCGGACATTCCACGAACGCTGCTAAATCGTTAGTCTGATCCGTAGTGCCGGCCGGGGTGGCGTGCAAGCGTCACCCCGGTCTTTGCTTGTAACCCGGACCGCATTGCGGTCGCTGCCTTGCCGGAGCCCACATGAATGTCATTGAACTGAAAAAGGTTGGAGAAATTGCGCCGCCGCTGTTCAACGAGCAAGGCCTGCCCTGTGGTTACGTGCATTCGATTGAAACCGGCGCCGCAGTCGACGGCCCCGGCATGCGCTTTGCGCTGTTTGTGAGTGGCTGCCAGTTCCGCTGTCTGTACTGCCACAATCCGGACACCTGGAAACTGCACAACGGCAAGCTGTACACCGTCGATGACATCGTGGCCGAGATCGGCAAATACGCCAGCTTTTTTTTGCGCGTCGCCGGCGGACTGACCATTTCCGGCGGCGAGCCGATGATGCAAGCGCATTTCACCGGCGAAATCTTCCGCCGTGCCAAACATGATTTGCGCCTGCATACCGCGCTGGATACTCAGGGTTTTTTTTGTCGGGCAATCTGGATGATGCCTGGTTTGAGCCCATCGATCTGGTGCTACTCGATATCAAGGAATTCAACTCGGCACGCCACGAACGCCTGACCGGCAAACCTGTGGAGCCCACGCTGGCGTTTGCCGAACGCCTGGTGCGGCTAAAGAAAAAAAGTGTGGCTGCGGTATGTGTTGCTGCCGGGTTTCAGTGATTTCGCCGAGGACGTGGACGACCTCGCGCGCTTTGCCGCCAGCCTCGGCAATGTGGAACGGGTAGAAGTGCTGCCTTTTCACAAGCTGGGCGAACACAAATGGGCTGACCTCGGCCTGACCTACGAACTTACTGATGTTCAGCCCCCGTCCCGCGACTTGATCAAGCGCGTGCAAGCGCAATTCCGCGCGCATGGGCTGACCACATACTGATCCGACGCCCCTGCCCGCAGCACGCGCGAATGGCCGTGCTGCAGCGGCCCGCGCGCATTTGCGATACACTCGGGCGGCTTATTTATTGATGAAGCCCATGTACGAATTCCTGATCGGCTTGCGCTACACCCGCGCCAAGCGCCGCAATAGTTTTATCTCGTTTATCTCCCTCGTTTCCATCCTCGGCATTGCTTGGGTGTGGCCGCATTAATCATCGTGCTGTCGGTCATGAATGGCTTTCAGAGCGAGGTGCGCGACCGCATTCTGGCGATGGCGGCGCATGTGCAGATCAGCGGCCCGGAAAACCATCTGGCCAACTGGCAAGCCACCGCCACCCAGGCCAAATCGGCGCCGCACGTGGTCGCCACCGCGCCCTACGTTGTCGGTCAGGGTTTGATGACCAGCGGTGGCCAGGTCAAAGGCGCGCTAGTGCGTGGTATTGATCCGGCGCAGGAGCCTGGCGTTAGCCCCACCCTTGGCAATGTGTTTGGCGGCAAGCTAACCAATCTGGTGCCGGGCGGCTTTGGCATCGTGCTGGGCTGGCAACTGGCGGCGGATCTGGCGTACACCCAGGCGACAAGGTCACACTGATCACGCCGGATGGCCAGGTTACCCCGGCCGGGCTGATCCCGCGCTTTCGCCAGTTCACCGTGGTCGGTTTGTTCCGCGCTGATTACTACCCCTATGACGCGGGCGTGGCGCTGATTCATATTGGCGATGCGCAAAAGCTGTTCCGCATGGGAGACGATATTTCGGGCGTGCGTTTGCGGCTGGATGATCCGCTGCTGGCCCGCGATGTAGCGATGGGATTGAGCAACGCCATGCCGAACAATCTGGTCAGCGACTGGAGCATGGAAAACCCGACGTATTTCCGCGCGGTCGAGATCGAAAAAAAACGCATGATGTTTTTTTGATTCTGACCTTGATCGTGGCCGTCGCCGCCTTTAACCTGGTCTCCACGCTGGTGATGGTGGTGACCGACAAGCAAGCCGATATCGCCATCCTGCGCACGCTGGGCGCCTCGCCTGGCTCGATCATGAAGATCTTTATGGTGCAAGGCGCGGTATCCGGCTTTGTTGGAACAGCCACCGGCGTCATCGGCGGCGTGCTGGTTGCGCTCAATATAGGCACCATCCTGCCGTTCTTTGAGCGCCTGTTTAATACCCGCATTCTGTCCGCCGACGTGTATCTGATTACCGAACTGCCGTCGCGGGTGGAATGGACCGACGTCAGCAGCATTGCGCTGATCTCCTTGCTGCTGGCCCTGCTGGCGACGATTTATCCGAGCTGGCGTGCCTCGCGCGTCAACCCCGCTCAGGCTTTGCGCTATGAATAACCCTCAAAATCCACTGGTCATCGAAGCCGTTGGCGTCGGCAAAACCTATCAAAGCGGCAAGCTGGAAACCCCGGTGTTGCAGGCGGTTGATTTCCGCCTGGCCAAAGGCGAAACCGTCGCCATTGTGGGCGCGTCCGGCTCGGGCAAGTCCACTTTGCTGCATTTACTGGGCGCGCTGGACAGCCTGGATAACGGCAGCTTGCGCATCCTCGGGCAAGACCCGCAGAAATTGTCGGAGGCGGAGCGCGGCACGCTGCGCAATCAGCATCTAGGCTTTGTTTATCAGTTTCATCATTTGCTGCCCGAATTTACCGCCGCTGAAAACGTCGCCATGCCCTTGTTGATCCGTCGCATGCCCAAAGAGCAAGCGCTGGCACAAGCCCGGGCGATGCTGGCGCGCGTGGGTCTAGGCCATCGCGACCATCACAAGCCGGGCGAGTTGTCCGGCGGTGAGCGCCAACGCGCCGCCATTGCACGGGCGCTGGTAACCAATCCGGCCTGCGTATTGGCCGACGAGCCCACCGGCAACCTCGACCGCACCACGGCCGGTAATGTGTTTGGCTTGATGCTGGAACTGAACCGCGAGCTGGGCACCAGCTTTGTCATCGTGACGCACGATACCGATCTGGCGCAGCGTTGCCAGCGGCAGTTGCAACTGGCGGATGGGCAATTGACTCCGCTGGCGGCAATCCCCGCCTTGTAGGCCACGCTGTCACGCAAGGTCGGTCCAGGTGGAGGCAGGCATGAAGATCTACCGCACCGATCAATACCCCTTGTGGTTGCCGCCGGGACATCGCTTTCCGGCGCGCAAGTACAAGCTGCTGCATGACGCCGTCAGTGCCTTTGCCGCGCATTTGTTTGAAGACGCGCCGCTGGCCAGCGATGCCGAGCTGGCGCACGCGCATACGGCCGCCTACATCAATGCGGTTAGCCAGGGCACGCTCAGCAAAGCCGAGCAGCAGCAAATCGGTCTGCCCTGGTCACCCGAGTTGCCACAACGGTCGCGCGGCTCGGTGGGGGCGACGCTGG
>BBFD01000124.1 GCA_001313065.1 Silvimonas sp. JCM 19000 | reverse complement strand
AAGGGTGGGTCTAGACCCACCATTCAAAGCCCGATGCCGCAGCGCTGAGCTTGGCACTCCACTTTGTAGGGTGGGTCTAGACCCACCACTCAAAGCCCGATGCCACAGCGCTGAGCTTGGCGCGCCACTGTAGGGTGGGTCTAGACCCACCACTCAAAGCCCGATGCCACAGCGCTCAGCTTGGCACGCCACTTTGAAGGGTGGGTCTAGACCCACCCTATGCCACGCGCGCGGAGTGTGGTTTTCTGCGTGCTTTAAAGCTCACCGTCTGCCGGCAGCCAACTGACAAAGCGGCTGATAAAGCGCCGGCTGAAGCCCGCATCCGGATCGTTGCTCCAGGTCCTGGTTTGGCCTTTATCATCCGTCGCAGTCCAGATCAGCGCGCTCTTGGCGCTGATGTTGCCGTCGGCATCGGGTTTCAAGGTGACGTGATAGCTGTACTGCGGTTCGGTGGCCTTGTCATACAGCGCCGCCACTTGCCCGGCCAGTTGCGGGCTGTTGATCAGCACGGCTTGTTCGGTATTCAGATTCACCGAGCGCGGGTCCAGATTGAAGGAACCGATCATCAAATACTTGCGATCGACACATAAGCCTTGGTATGCAGGCTGGCGCGTGACGAGCCTTTGCTGAAACCGGCACCAGCGGGTTCGCCACCCACCGGTTTGAACTCATGGATCTCCACGCCGCTGGCCAGCAAGGCGTTGCGGTAGTGGCGATAGCCCGCGTGCACCGCCGCCACATCGGTGGAGGCCAGAGAATTAGTCAGCACTTTGACTTTGACGCCTTGCTGCGACATCTGGTTGAGCTTGGCCGTGCCGCCATCCTGCGGCACAAAATAGGCCGAGATAATGATGAATTCTTTATGCGCCCGGTCCAGCATCGTCGCCAGGCCTTTACCCGGTTTGCTCGGTGTGTCGGGCTCATCCGGGTCGACTTTGCTTGGGTTATCTACCGCCAGCCACGCATGAGCCAGATCAGCTGCTGGCTGGCGCGCGCCAACAGGGCATTTGAACTGGCGGCATCGGGGATGGGCAGCGCGCCTTTTTTTTCTTCGGCCTTGTCTTGCTGTGGGTCTTCGGCGGCGTAAGTCGCTTGCGGATTGCTTTTCCATGCTTTGAGCACTTCAGGCGTAGGCGGGCGACTGCTGAGTGCGGCGACGGGGTAAGACTCTTTGCTGTTCCAGTAATGGTCAAAACTGCGCGAGGCGTGATCCGGTAATTCACCGGCAATCAGAATATCCAGATCGCGGAAATTGACGTCGGTGTTAACGCCAAAATACTGATCCGCCAGGTTGCGCCCGCCCAGGATGGCGAAGGCGTTATCGGCGATCAGCGATTTGTTATGCATGCGCCGTTCCAGATGATCGTAGTCGCTGAGCATGGCCGAAGCCCGTGCCAGCATCGAGCGCCCGCCGGTGGTCACCGGATTGAACACGCGCGCCTCAAAGTTCGGCTCGGTTGCAGCCAGGGCCACGACGTTGTCCGGATTCTTGATATTCATATCGTCCAACAGCAAACGCACTCGCACGCCGCGCCGGGCTGCTGCCACCAGTGCATCAAGAATCGCATGGCCGGTGCGGTCTTCCATTGCTGCGTAATACTGCAGATCCAGCGATTTCTGCGCCTGCTGGATCAGCGCCATACGCGCCTCGAACGCCTCTTTGCCTGACACCAGCAAATAGAAACCCGACTGGCCCGGATGCGCTGTTACTTGCGGCGCCACGCTTTGCGCCAGCGCGCTGGCAGCGGGCGTCGGCAGATAGGTGCTGGGCGGACGGGGGTATTGCGTAATGTCGGCGCGGGTGGCGCAGGCACTCAGCAGCACGCTGGTGAGCAGAATCACAACAGATGATTGCGCTGAAACGGAAATGCGGCGGCGAGGGGGCATAAGAATTCCGCTTTAAAAATATAGTTTTTTTTGATGGCGAGAGTAGGGGCTCTGGCGGCTTCCATGACGCTATCGCGCAAGCTGCTCAAGGTCTGTCGGCGCGCCTGGCTGCGCGTTGTAAGACCCCTTCCGATAAAGGGTCTTGCCCGAGGCAGGAAGCTTTGGTTACATGACAAGGCCCCAGCCGATTCTTACCGGTAGCACTCCTGGTGTCAGGAATCAGACTCGGCTCGCATAATCCAGCACAGATGCACATTTCATTTTATTCAGCACCCCCGCCGCTGGAGTCACTTTAGTGAAGAAGCCCGTTGTTCGCCTTGCCTCGCTCGCCTTGTTCAGCGCCCTGTCGGCCCATAGTTTTGCCGAGGGCCAGGGCCATGTGCGTGTGGTTTGGGAAAAGCACGAAGTGGTCATTAATGCCGACCACACTTACACCGATACGGTCGACCTTAAATTTCAGGCTGTCGATCAAGGCGGTGCCTCGTCGTTGGGGCAGCAATACCTGAGCTACCAGCGCGGCCGCCAGGCGCTCGATATTCTGGCTGCCGAAACCGTGCATGCCGACGGCAGCGTGGTCGCTGTGCCAGAACAAGGTTTCAAGACGCAGGACGGCATGCTCGGTGGCGTATCGATGCCCGAGAACCAACTGATCCAGATTACTTTTCCGCGCGTCAGCCCCGGCGACGCGGTGCATTACCGCTATCGCTTCACCCGCAAAGAAACTGATCTGCCCAATGGCATGAGCATGCAACTGGGCTTTGACGACGCCGTGGTCCATGACGCCGTCAGCGTGCAGATTGATTACCCGCCGAAATGGCGCTGCAGACCGATGTGGTGGCGATGCAGCCGCATACCGAATCGGCTGAGCCTGGCCGCAAGCGCGTCAGCTACACCTATGCCAACAAGAACACTGTGACCCGCGAAGGCGGCGAGGTGGATGGTTGGCAACAAACCCCGCACGTTTACCTGACGACCTTTGCGGACTGGAAAGCCGTCGCCGACGCCTATCAATCGCGCGCCGCCGCCAAAGCCGTGGTCACGCCCGAAGTGCAGAAACTGGCCGATGAAGTCACCAGCGGTATCAGCGGGCAGCGTCAACAAGCCAGCGCGCTATATGACTGGGTGCGCCGCAATATTCGCTATATCGCCGTGTATGTGGGCGCCGGTGGCATGGTGCCGCATGACACCGCCACCATCCTGGCCAACCATTACGGCGATTGCAAAGACCACGCCACCTTGCTGGAAGCGCTGTTGCGCGCCAAGGGCATCGAGTCGTCGCAAGTGCTGATCACGGCCGACACGCGCACCTACAAGTTGCCGTCGGTGCCGGTGGCGGGCTGGTTTAATCACGACATCAACTATGTGCCGTCGCTGGGCATGTTCCTGGATTCGACGGCCGATCTGGCGCCGTTTGGCGTGTTGCCGGAGACTGATTTGTCCAAGCCGGTGTTGATTACGCGCGATTTTAACGGCGTGCGTAATACCCCGGTCGGCTCGCCGCTGCGTGATCGCGTGGTGCGCCGGACCAGCATCAAGATTGCCGAAGACGGCTCGGCGACCCGTGCCACTGATATCGTCGGCTTTGGCATTGCCGGCATGACCAACCGGCAGTTTCTCGACAGCATCGGCGCCGACAAGATGCACGAATGGGCCAGCCGCAATCTGGCAGAGAGCGGCATGGAAGCGATGCCAGCCTGGAATTGTTGCCGCAAACCCATGCGGACGAGAGCGGCTACCGCCTGACCCAACATATCGCCAACTACGTGGATCAGCCCGAAGCGGGCACGCTGGGTTTTGTCAGCGCGCGAGAAGGCCCGATTTCGCTGGGCAATATCCTGACGCGCTTTCAGTTGCCGCAGCGCACGCGCGACTTTGCCTGCTCCGGTTTTGGCGTGGATGACGAAGTGCAGATTGAATTGCCGGCCTCGATGCACGTGGTGTATTTGCCGCGTGATGTTGAAATCCAGCGTGATGCGGTGTCGATGAGCGCGCGTTATACCCAGAGCGGCAACACCGTCAAACTGGTGCGCCACTTTGCCCTCGATACCCAGGGCGCCTCGTGCTCGCCGGCCCAGTTTGCGGCGCTTAAGCCGGTGATGAAAGATGTGGAACGTGCCACCCACGGCCGCCTGGTGTATGTCAGCGGTGATGCCGCCGCAGCCGCCGCCATGCGCAGTGGCAAGGCAGCCGTTGCTACGCGCTGAAGTGGCGCGCTGTTCTGCATCCCCACGCGGGCGGACCTGGTTCCGCCCGTTTTTTGTTACAGCCGTATTTATCGCGCGACAACGTCGCGGCAGCAAACGTATCGGCAGCGGCTTTGGGCTACGATAGAGCGAATTACTGTTCGGGACGCTCACGTGCATAGCATTCGGTCTCGTCTCAACCTGCTGGTGTTGGCCATCGTCACCACCGTGCTGAGTATTTCTGGCGTCGTGTCGTGGTTTCAGAGCCGCGATAACGCCGATCAGCAATTTGGCCTGATGGCGCAGTCGCTGCAAAGCCGGCTGCAAACCGTGCTGCCTGGCATCTTGTGGAATTTTGATGAAGCGCAATTGCAGCGCGTGCTGGATGCCGAAATGCAATCCACCGATCTGGCCTATGTGGCGTCCAGACCGCCGAGGGCCTGCAAGCGGTACGCCGCCGCGATGGCAGCATGGTGGTTACCCACGGGCTGCCTGATGACAGCGACGGCATCACGCGCGACTTCAAACTCAACTATCACAGCAACGACGGCGATCATCCCATCGGCAATGTGCACGTAGTGCTGAGCCGACAACGCATTACCGAACGGCTGGACCGGCTGATCGTGACCAAGGTCATCGAAATTCTGGTGCTTGATACCATCATGGTGCTGGCGCTGATGACCAGTTACAGCCGCGTGTTGCTGCGACCCTTGTCGGCCCTGCGCAATGCGCTGGACCGCGCTGCCGATACCCCGACCTTCTCGCTCAATGATCTGCGCTTGCCCGGGCGGCGTGATGATGAAGTAGGCCAGGTGGCGGATGGGGTCGAGCGGATCGCGCGCCGTTTGCTGACCGAACTGGAAGAGCGCAAAGCGGCCGAAATTGCCATCCGCCAGGCCAAAGAGCGCACCGACGAAGCCTATCGCGTGCTCAAAGACACCCAGGCCAGCCTGGTGCAGGCCGAGAAAATGGCGTCGCTGGGCGGCCTGGTGGCGGGGGTAGCGCATGAAATCAATACGCCGGTGGGGGTGATTCTGACCAGCGCCTCGGTGCTGGCCGAAGAGACGCTGGCCTTTAATGCCAATGTAGACAGCGGTGGCGTGCGCAAATCTGACTTGCTGCGTTATACCGAGACGGCGGGACAATCAGCGCAACTGATTTTGTCCAACGCCAGCCGCGCGGCTGAACTGATCCACAGCTTTAAACAAGTGGCGGTGGACCAGACCTCGGAAGCCCGCCGGGCCTTTGGCCTGTGTGAATACCTGCACGAAGTCATCACCAGCCTCAGCCCCAAACTCAAACGCACCGCCATTGAAGTCAAACTGGAATGTCCCACGCATATCCGCATGGACGGTTATCCGGGGGCGTTGTCGCAGGTGTTTACCAACTTTGTCACCAACGCCTTGACCCACGCGTTTGATGAAGGCGCGGAAGGCTGATCAGCATCGACGTCCATACCGATGGCCCGGACCATGCCTTGCTGCGCTTTAGCGATAACGGCAAGGGGATTGCGCCGGAACATCTGGGGCGTATCTTTGACCCGTTCTACACCACGCGGCGTGGCAGTGGCGGCAGCGGGCTGGGGCTGAATGTGGTGTACAACCTGGTCACGCAAACGCTGGGTGGTGTGATCGATGTGCAAAGCACGCTGGGGCAGGGCACCACATTTACACTGCGCTTGCCCCTCACCGTGGCATAAGCGCAAACAAGAATGAGCCATACGGTGGGTCCAGGCTCACCATCCAAAGCTGCGTAGAAGAGCGCAACCGGTCGCGTGCGGGTACAAAGCTTTGAATGGTGGGTCTGGACCCACCCTATGCAGTGCGTGCCATTACTCCACGCTTCAAAAAAAAAACCGCGCCGTTAAACGGGCGCGGTTTTTTTGCAAACATACAGTCGCTTATTTGACCCGCATGCCCGGCTTGGCACCCAGATCCGGCGTCAGCACATACAAACCGCCATCGCCACCCGCCGCCAGCACCATGCCTTCCGACATGCCGAACTTCATCTTGCGCGGCGCCAGATTGGCCACCATCACGGTGTGGCGGCCGATCAGATCTTCCGGCTTGTATGCGGATTTGATGCCGGCAAACACATTGCGCGTTTCGGTGCCGATATCCAGCGTCAGCTGCAATAGCTTTTCCGCGCCCTCCACATGCTTGGCATCGACGATCTTTGCCACGCGCAGATCAATCTTCATAAAGTCGTCGATGCTGATGGT
Source organism: Silvimonas sp. JCM 19000 (assembly GCA_001313065.1). The sequence goes on along the minus strand of BBFD01000124.1, from coordinate 5,132 downwards.
CGGCTCGATTTCGGGGATCTCGTAATCCGGCTTGGCGACTTCGGCCACCGGGGCCAGGCTTTGTTTGTTTTCTTCGATCATGGCTTCGATATTCTTACCGTCTACCCGCGTCATCAGATGCTGATAGGTGTTGATGGAATGGTTGGTCAGCAGCGTGCTGGCGTCTTGCCAGGTCAGCGGGCCCACGTTGAGGAAGGCCTCGACATCGGCCGCCAGCTTGGGCAGCACCGGCTTCAGATAAATCGTCAGGATGCGGAAGGCGTTAATCAACACCGAGCACACGCGTTGCAGTTCTGCGTCCTGGCCTTCCTGCTTGGCGATTTCCCACGCTTGTGCGCGTCGACGTACTGGTTGACCAGATCAGTCAACGCCATGATGTCGCGCACCGCCCGGCTGTATTCGCGGTTTTCCCACTGCGCGGCGATGCCTTCAGCCGCGTTCTGCAGTTCGGCCAGCGGGCCAGCATCACCCAGATCGGCCGCCAGCGTGTTATTGAAACGCTTGCTGATAAAACCGGCTGCGCGGCTGGCGATATTGATGTATTTGCCGATCAGATCGCTATTTACCCGCGCGACAAAGTCATCCAGATTCAGATCCAGATCTTCGATGGCGCTATTGAGCTTGGCGGCAAAGTAATAACGCAGCCATTCCGGGTTCAGATGGCGCAGATAAGATTCAGCCGTAATAAAAGTACCGCGGCTCTTGGACATCTTCTGGCCATCCACCGTCAAGAAACCGTGCGCATTGATACCGGTCGGGGTGCGATAACCGGCATATTCCAGCATTGCCGGCCAGAACAGCGCGTGGAAATACAGAATATCTTTGCCGATATGGTGGTACAGCTCGGCGTCGCTATCCTTGTTCCAGTAGCTGTCAAAATCCAGGCCCAGGCGTTGGCATAATTGCTTGTGGCTGGCCATATAGCCCACCGGCGCATCCAGCCAGACATAGAAATACTTGCCCGGTGCATCGGGAATTTCAAAACCGAAATAGGGCGCGTCGCGGCTGATATCCCAGTCGTTCAGGCCTGCTTCAAACCATTCGTTCAGTTTGTTGGCCGCCCCTTCTTGCAGGCGCGGACGGTCCGCGCCATTGACCGGGGCAGTGCCGGTGGTCCAGCCGCGCAAAAAATGCTTCGCAATCGCCCAGCTTGAAAAAATAATGCTCGGAATCACGCAATTCCGGCGTCGCGCCAGAAACCGCCGAATACGGATTGATCAGATCGGTGGGCGAATAAGTGGTGCCACAGACTTCACAGTTATCACCGTACTGGTCTTTGGAATGGCACTTGGGGCATTCGCCTTTGACAAAACGATCCGGCAAAAACATGTTTTTTTTGCGGATCATATAACTGGCTGATGGTGCGATTGGCGATCTTGCCATTGGCCTTCAGCGCGTTATAGATGCGATAAGAGAACTCGCGATTCTCTTCCGAATGCGTGCTGCCGTAATTGTCGTAATTGACGTAAAAGCCTTCAAAATCGCGCTGGTGTTCTTTGGCCACGCCCGCAATCAATTGCTCCGGCGTAATGCCTTCTTTCTCAGCGCGCAGCATGATGGGCGTGCCATGGGTATCATCCGCACACACGCTATGGCATTCATGGCCCCGCATCTTTTGAAAGCGCACCCAGATGTCGGTCTGGATATGCTCCACCATATGCCCAAGGTGGATGGCACCGTTGGCATAGGGCAGGGCGGAGGTTACGAGTATCTTGCGCTTCATGGGGGCGGGGATCCGTAGGGTGATCAGAACTGCGGATTATACCGCACATGCCCAGTCCCGCGTTTTACGCCCCCAATCTATCCCTTAAGACCCGCCAGCCCGGCTTTGCGCCGGTTCTGGCCTATATAAAACAAGATGAATACGCTGCTGCACTTTGAATGGATCTACAACATCGGCACGGTGGCCTTTACGGTCGCGGGCTATCTGGTGGGCGTGCGCAAGCGGCTCGATCTGCTCGGCATTGTGATCGTGGCGCTGCTCACCGCCATCGGCGGCGGCATCATCCGCGATGTGCTGCTCAGCCGCACGCCGCGCGTGTTTATCGACGCCACGCCAATCTTTTTGATCATTGCCGCGCTGCTGGCCTCGCTGCTGCTCAAATTGCATACCCGCAATACCGGCATGCTTAACCGCTTGTTTATCGTGGCGATCCATCGGGCTGGTTGCGTTCAGCCTGGCGGGGGCGCAAGTCGGCATAGACGCTCATCTCAACCTGTTTGGCGTGGCGTTTCTGGGCTTTGTGACGGCGGTGGGCGGTGGCCTGGTACGCGACATGATGGTCAACGAAGTGCCGTTTATCCTGCATGAAGATTTCTACGGCACGGTGGCGCTGATAGTCGCCGTGGCGCTGTATGGTGCGCGCACCGCTGGCGTGGTGGGCGAAGGCGTGGGCTGGGCTTTGCTGGTGGTCGGCCTGTTATTAAGATTGATCGCGCATACGCGCGAATTCCGTTTACCCCGAGTCAAAGAATGAATCCGCGTCCGCCCGTGCAATGGCCCGCTATGGGCGATATCAACGCCTGGCATGCCTGGCTGCAACAGCGGCTGGCCCAGGCACAACAACAAGCGGCGGGCGATATGTCTGACCACCATGGTCAACGCCCAGCCGCAGTCTTGATTGCGCTGGTGCCATATCCCGACGGCACCCGCATCATCCTGACCGAGCGCTCGCACGCGCTATCCAACCACGCCGGGCAGATCAGTTTTCCCGGCGGCCGCATTGATCCGGAAGACGCCGATGCCGCTGCCGCTGCCATCCGCGAAGCCTGGGAAGAAATTGCACTGCCGCCCGCCAGCGTGCAGGTGGTGGGCCAGCTCGGCCGGTATCACACGATTACCGGCTTTGTGATCACCCCCATCGTGGCCGTGGTCACGCCCGGCGCCGCCCTTGCCGCCGCGCCCTCCGAAGTTGCCGCCATCTTTGAACTGCCGGTACAAACCCTGCTCGACCCGACGCGGTTTCAGCGCCGCTGGATAGAACGCCGCGGCGTGCGCGGCCGCACCTTGTTTATCGAGAGCGAAGGCGTAGTGGTGTGGGGCGCCACCGCCGGCATGCTGATGCTGCTGGCGCGCGCGCTGGGCGTGGGCGGCGAGCCGCAGGATCAGACCGCCAGCTAGCCGCCTTGCGCAGGACCCGGACGCAACAACGCCCCGGCGGGCGGGGCGTTTGCATCAGGACTGCGCGGGCAGTTTCAGTGCGTGTTGGTGGCGGGGCCGTTCAGATTTACCGCGATCAGCAGCGAGGGATCGGCCGAGTGCTGGCTGCTGGTTGAGCTATCCAGAATCAGCAGCAAACCTTCTGCGGAAATTGCCAGCTTGCCGGCGATAGGCAGGGTCCACACCGTTTGCATCGTGGTCCGATCAATAAAGTAAGTACGTTGCCACGTACTGACGATGATCAGGTTGGCGGTCAGGACCGGGTAACTCTGGAATCGCGAGGTATCCGAAGACGGCAGTAGCCACTGTGACAGCAGATTGCCCGTCGCGATGTCTCTCACTTCCACGCGACGTACCGGCGTATTGCCGTAATCAATATTGGCCGACACCACAACACCGTCACCCACGGCCGAGCCACTGATATAGCCGCTGGTGTGCCAACGTATGGCACCGGTCTGCGGATTCATCGCGTACAAGCCAGATCCACGGTGTCGTTACTGGATGCTGAGTTCAGCAGCAGCGTGTGGTCATCCAGCGGAATCAGCGGCGGCAATTCGTAGTCCGGAAACAAGCTGTTGGGCGAGATATCCAGCGGCAAAACCACGGCAACGGCTCCCGTGTTGCGATCCAGACTCAGCAATTCAGTTTTTTTCGCCAGTGACCGGATGCCAAAGATAGGCATATTGGCTATCCACCGTGGGTATCCAGTTTGAGTACAAACCGGTTAGCGGCGTCTGAAACTGCAGCGCGCCCGAGCTTGCGTCATACCCTTGCATGCCGCTGTATCTTTCTTCGATGACCTGACCGCGATCATAAACGGGTGCATTCAGCAGTTGCGGTCCGCCGCTTGCATATTCGGTGCGAAAACGCACGGCTCCGGTTGCTGCATCCAGCCCGTAGAAAAAAAAGTATTGGCCGGATTGCTCTCATTTGAATAAGACGTGTAGATGGTGCCCTGACCCAACGCAGGCGGCTGCGCGCCAATAAAGGGTTGGCTCCACACGGTATGACCATCGTCCTGGGACAGCGCGAGAAAATGGTATGTGCCATTGGTATATACCAGCCCGCCGTGAGTCACCACGCTGGTCACACTGCTGTAGCGCTGTCCGACTTCGGTAGTCCAGCGCACGCTGAAACGATCCGCAGAAAACGCATGGGGTACATACGCCGAGTGAGCCGCGTTGCCGGCATAAGTGGCCCAGTCAGGCATGTCACTGAGCAGTCCCACCTGATTTGCAGGGTCGCGCGGCAAGACCTTGCGATTGACAATGATGTAAACAGGTAGCGCCACCGGATCGCTGCACGAGGCTGCCGGGCAGGCCAGCACGCGGAACACGTTGCGGTAAACCCCGGGTGCAGCGTTGTCCCAGATGCCGTCTATCGTGATTGATTTACCATCAGGTGCCAGCTCAACCACAGGCGCGGCGGCGAGGGCGAAGTCTTCGTCGTAGACCCAGATGCCTTTGTATTGGTTGAGAGGCAGCAGCAAATCGACCTTGAGATCAAGCGGCTGCATCGCGCCGACGGCGTAGGTCAGATTGAGGGTGCTGATCTGCGGCCGCACGATTGCGCTTTGGGTCGGTGCGCCGACAGTGATCATGTAATGCGCTTCAACATTCGATTGCGCGTAATCGTTGCTGCAGAGTGCGCTGCTGCACAAATGCAGCGCGATGGTGCCTTGGTAACGTCCTGCTGCCAGTGTATTTGAGGTGTTGATGGCGATCACCGCACTTGAACCATCAGCGCTAGCCGTGATTGTGCCGGTCGAGGCAAATCGGTCCTGGCTGTTATCGACTTTGACATAGGTGCCGGCAGCCAGCTTTGCGGTCAACGTGACTGTGGCGGTGGCAGATAATGTATCGCCCAGGCCGCCATTTGCGCCGAGTGTTTGCCCGGCGAAATCGATTTGTGCCGATTTGTCCTGCACTGGCACGGCAACACCAGACGAGGCATCACCGCCCCCTCCGCCCCC
>BBFD01000123.1 GCA_001313065.1 Silvimonas sp. JCM 19000 | reverse complement strand
CGCCAGCGTCGGCGGCTGGCCAATACCAGCGCCAGCAGCGACGCCAGCAGGGAATGCGCACGCGTGCGGCCTTTGCCCTGGCGCGGGGTATTTTCCGCCACCACCATCCAGATCCCGCGTGCCTGATTAAACGCTAGCCCGTAAATACGATTCATGATTTTTACCTTCGTCATTAATTGAAATGCGTCGGCTAAAACTGAATCCGGCTATATGCCGACAATACTTTTGATATATTTAAAACGTTAAAATAACCAGTATTGTCGATATTGCTATTATTGCGGGCATGGCAATTTAAAGTATGAATAATCCTGATTAAAATAAAATCAGATCGGCATGTTTAATGCATGATTAATAAAGCGGATCTAATCAAAGATGACAGACGCAAAAAAAACCCGCAGGCGCAATGCCGGCGGGTTTTTTGGGACCAAACGCGTACGCGGATTATTTCTTTTTTTGGCGTGCGGGCTCAGACGGGTGTCGACCATATATTTGGTACCGGCCACCGTTACTTCGGCGTCGAGGCCGTTTTCGGTGAACTGATACGCATAGACCGACGGTGCAATCATCGAAGCGCCATCCAGTTCAGCACCCTTGTTTTCAGCCTTGGCGGCTGCGGTGGCGTTGCCTTCAAAGGCCCAGCCCGAGGTGATGAATTTCTTGAAAGAGGCGTTGTCGTTGAACACCAGCACCAGGCGCGAATTCTTGATGCCGAGGCCCAGACCACCCTTGATCTGTACCATCTTCATAAAGGTTTCTTTGCCGGTGCTATCCACTGCTACACCGCTACCGCCGCCAGCGCCGGCAAACACGATGGTCGCGCTGCCGTTGTTGAATACGGCGTAACCAGCCGCCTTGGCGATGGCATCTTTAGCCGACGGATGCTTTTCGTACAGTTTTTCCAGCGTGTCTTTGGCGCTGGCACGGACTGCTTCACGCGCTTCAGACGGGGTCTTGCGCGGTGATTCTTTCTGCACGTCGGTAGCGGGCATGTTGTCGGCCATGGCGGTGGCGGCAGAGCCAGCCAGAATCGCCACTGAGCTCAGTACGGCGAGCCATTTTTTTTGCATGATGAATTCTCCTTGTAAACCGGGTTGGTGTTTGCGCGGTGCCGGCCTTCTGAGTACGGGCTACGGTCTATCCGGCTGGGGCCTTGGGGCCGCTTTAAGCACGGTGTCCACAGTACCTGATGCCGCCCGGGCAGCCAGACAGCAATCGGCCAAAAAAATGGCGTGGTGACTGCAAGAAAATACGCGTAGGAACCCGCCGACAAATCGTCCGGAAGACCTGGATGGGGGTTTCTGCGCGGCCATCGCGCCGTTCACGCGGTGATGAAAACGGCGCAAACCGGGGCTGGGCGGGCGGTGCTAAGATGCGGCATCGCCCCCAACAGAACCTTGATCGTGACCACGCTGCCGCCGCTGAGCTTTGAATTCTTTCCGCCCAAAACCGCTGAGGGCGCCGAAAAAAACTGCGCATTACCCGCCGCCAGCTGGCGCAGTTCAAACCGGAATATTGTTCGGTGACGTTTGGTGCGGGCGGCTCTACGCAAGACGGCACGCTCAATGCCGTGATCGAAATCCAGCACGAAGGCCTGGCCGCTGCGCCGCATTTGTCCTGCATCGGCTCCAGCCGCGCGCGCATCAGTGAAATCCTGCAGCAATATCGCGATCACGGTATCCGCCATGTGGTGGCGCTACGGGGCGATATTCCGTCGGGCATGCTGGATGTGGGCGAATTTCGCTACGCCAATGAGCTGGTGGCGTTTATCCGCGAACAGCACGGCGACTGGTTCCATATCGAAGTGGCCGCCTACCCGGAATACCATCCGCAATCCAATAGTGCCGAAGCGGATTTGCGCGCCTTTGTGAACAAGGTGAATGCCGGGGCCGATGCCGCCATCACGCAGTATTTCTTTAATGCCGACGCTACTTTCATTTTGTCGATGAAGTACGTGCGCGCGGCGTAACGGTGCCGATTGTGCCTGGCATCATGCCAATCCAGAACTTCAGCCAACTGGCGCGCTTCTCGGATATGTGCGGCGCGGAAATCCCGCGTTGGCTGCGGCTGCGTTTGCAATCGTTTGGCGATGACGCTGCGTCGATCCGCGCTTTTGGCCTCGATTTTGTCACCGAGTTGTGCGACAAGCTGCTGGATAACGGCGCGCCCGGTTTGCACTTCTACACGCTGAATGCAGCGGGCGCGGTGTCGACGGTGTGCCAGCGCCTGGGGCGCTAAACCGCAAGGCGCGCGACTGACGTTAAAAAAAGGGTGAATCGTGTGATTCACCCTTTTTTTTGTTTACCGCGCCGCGCCTACTTATTGATTGAGCGGCACCACGCGCGTGGTCTGGCCGTCATTCAGCACATCCACACGTTGGTTCACTACAAACGGCGTGTCATTGCCTTGCACGATGACCAGGCGTTGGCCGGTATCCAGTTTGACCGTGATTTCCAGCGCGTCTTTGGCGGTCGCGCCTTTCTCCAGCGCATTGCCCGCCAGACCACCGGCCACTGCGCCGATCACGCCGGTAACGATGCTGCCGTTACCGCCGCCTATGCTGCTGCCGCCCACCGCGCCGATTACGCCACCAGCCACGCCGCCTATGCCGGTGCTGTCTTTGATCTGCACATTGCGCACGCTTTCGACGATGCCCGATTGCGCCGTGGCCGCTCGTTTGACTTGGTCGCGGCTATAGACGTTGGCGGAATCGCTGGCGCAGCCGGTCACGGCCAGGCCAACGCTGCCAATCAGCGCAGCGGCACACACGGTTTTGATCCAGCGGGGTGTATTTGATGTATTCGATTGCATGCTTGCGCTCCCGGAAAAAAAGACTGTTGCGAATTCTACCGACCGATGTTGACGCTGTTTTGTCAGCATTTACCTGATTCAACACGCACTTTTTTGCTGGTTTGCCCCATGGGGAGGATCCAGGCCCACCCGCAAAGGGGTATGCCCCCGCGCGCAAACATTTGCACATCGATCGATGGCATGGCCGGGTGGGCCAGGACCCACGCTATGCCAGCAGCGCGGGCCGGCGGAACCAACCGGTCATGGAGCGGCGTTCGCGGCGGGCGGGCAAGACCTCGTGCTCAAACCGATCGGACATGAACAACACCAGCGTGCCGCCATAGGGCGTCACTTCCAGCGGCGTGTGCGGCTCATCCAGAAACATGCGCAACTGGCCGCCGTCTTGCGCCGCCCAATCCGCCTCATTGAGATACAGCACAAAGGTCACCACCCGCGTATCGGCATGGCGATGCTGATCCAGATGGCGCTTGTAGAACGAGCCGGCTGGATAGACCGCAAAGTGCGCTTCAAATTCGGCCAATCCCAGAAACAATTGCTGGTTAAACGCCAGCCGCATCGCCTCAAGCTGATCCAGCACCGGTACCGCCAGCGCATCATCGCGCTCCAGCCACAACACATCGTCACCGCGGATACGCTCATCGCGTTGATAAGCTTGTTGGCGGCCGATGCCGGCGGGGTGGAACTGGTCGCGGCGTGCATCAATGTCGGCACGCAAGGCCGCCACCTGCTCGGGCGTCAAAAAAAGCCCGGCCACACCACATAGCCTTATCGACCAACGCCTGCACGGCGTCGTTGAACCCATTCAAGAACACTCTCCTCTCTCAGCTCAACCACCTTGGTGGCCGAGGCGTTTGCCAGCGCTTTTTTGACGCGGCGGAATCAGAAAATCCTGCGGGCGGCGCAATGCACGCCGTAGCAATCGCAGCACGATGGGTCGCGTGGCGCGCAAGGTCAGTTTGCGTGAACGCAGCGCCACCCATAGCGCCAGCCCAAAGCTGACCACCAGATTGGTCAGGCCGATCAGCGCAATGCCCAGGGCCGACATCAACACCAGATTCAAGGGCAACTGGAAGTTCAGCGACACCGCCGCATACGACAGATAAGCCGACGAAAAAAGTAATGTGGCGGATATCGATGGGCAAGCCCAGCAACACCCCGATGGTGCCGATGGTGCCCAGCATCAAACCAAAATAGAAATTACCGGCCAGCGCGCGAGATTATCGCCGATATAGGCGCCAAAGCGCCGCGCGCGGTTTTCGCCACCAGCCGATTAAGCCAGCGCAAGGCAGCGATGCGTTGCGGAATCTGGTTATACAGCGACTTGTTGTCGTAATAACCCGAAATCAGCCCGGACAAAAAAAACAGGCACACCCCCGCAATCGCCGCGTGAAGATGGCCGGGCTGAGCACCGGGCTCAGGTCCGTCAGCAAATGCCCGGCTTTATTCATATCCACCACCGGGTGGCCATAGGCCCAGACCCATGCCATGGCAATCGCCAGCGCCGTCGGCATGGCCAGCATTACATTGCCGACGATGGCAATGAACTGGGTGCGCACCACCTTGATGATCAGCTCGGTTAACGCATCCAGATCCGCCGCCTTGATCTTGCCGCCCTTGCTGCCCTGATGCAGCGTGGCGGCAATCTTGGCGGCGGTCATGGCGGGTTGCTTGGTGGCAATCGTGCAATGCAGGATGTGGATCAGCATAAAGCCGATCGAATAGTTAAGGCCGAAGGCGAGCGCCTCGAGCAGCAGTGGCAGGTGCGCTTGGCAAACAACAGCTTGAGCACCGACATAAACCCCACCACCACGCCCGCGCCGGCGGCGGACCAGAACATGTTGCGCCACTCCTTGCGCGTCTCGGCAATGTAATGCTCACCGGTATGGCTGGCGTGTTCGGTGACTTGCAGGGCGATCAGCTCGGTGTTTTCCGAGAACACATCGCGCAGAGAATGCTTGCGGTTCTCCGCCCGCACCAGCGCAATGGCGATGGCGAGGATGGCCTCACCCTTCTCGGTGGACGGATGCGGCGACACCAGTCGCAGCAAGGCTTTTAGCCGCTCGATATGCTGCGTCAGCCGCAGCAGATGGTAAGTGAGGCTGACCGACACGCCCTGGCGCATGGCGCTGCGGCGCACCTTGGCCACCAGTTCTTCGCACTGGCTGAGCAACACCAGAATATGCAGCTCGTCCTCCAGCGGCACGCTCTTGTCGGCGGTCCATTGCAGATAGATTTCGATAAAGCGCTGCACTTCGGAATGCTGGCGGATAAAGGGTGAAACAAAGCGCTCGGCATCGGCATGATTGCGCACTACTTCGGCTCGAGCCCGATGGCAGCAATACGTGTGGACAAGACCTGGATGGCCTCGAGCATCTGCACGCGGATATGTTCAGGCTGTCCTGATCGTGTTCTTCTTCGATATGCAGGGCGTGGCCGAGCTGGAACCAGATTTGCTGCGGCACGGCTTCAAGCCAGACGTAATCGTTATGGCGAAAAAAAACACACTGCCAAACAGATCGCGCAATGAATGCGGATTGGGCGCGGGCGGTAATATCCGGTCGCCGATGCGGCGTGACAGCGCCGAGAAAAAAAAGCTCTCGTTGGACAGGATGCCGGTGTCGGCATAAAACTGCACTTGCTGCCGGTTGGACAACACGCGCAGCAAAGTCCGGCGTAAACCAGCGCGCCAGGCGGGCGATTGTTCCAGCAAAAAAAAGGCCAGCGCCTGCACGCTGTTGATGGCGGCTTGCGCGTCATCGGCGCGCCGTGGCCGCATCGACGCGACCAGTTGGCGTAGTAGTTCCGGGGCGCGCTCGGGCGGCGCGTCGGTCATGGCCTGCAACGAATCCTGCATGCATGCTCCTAAGGCGGTATCGCGCGGTTGGGTCAAATGGGCGCAATCCCTGGGGTTTCAATCAAGCTGTCTCAATCGGTAATACTCACGACCAGCCGCTCGATCAGGCGTTCCGCCTGCGTGGCATAGCCGCCGCCAAACAGATTGGTGTGGTTCAGCACGTGGTACAGGTTGTAAAGATCGCGCCGCAGCGCAAAGCCGGCATCAACCGGCCACGCGTGTTCATACGCGGCGTAAAAGCGCGGGCCAAAGCCGCCAAACAAGGACGTCAAAGCCAGATCGGTTTCGCGATCGCCAAAGTAGCAAGCCGGGTCAAACAGCAAGGGCGCGCCGTCGTACCAGCCACATTGCCGCCCCACAGATCGCCATGCAGCAGGGACGGTTGCGGCGTATAGCCGCTAAAAAAAATTGCTCGATGCCATCCAGCAAGGCGGGCGCGCGCTTGAAGCGATAGCCCTTGCCGTGCGCCAGGCGCAACTGATGCTCCAGCCGTTGCTCGCGGTAAAAACTGATCCAGTCATCGCGCCAGGCATTCGGTTGCGGCGTGCTGCCTATGGTGTTGTCGGCGGCCCAGCCAAAGCGCTCACCACGCACGCGATGCAGGCGGGCCAGCGCCTGCCCCAGCGCGGCTTCATCGCCTTGATGCGTCAGATCAAGCCATTCGAGTGCAATAAACGCCTGCCCGTCCGCCACGCCACAGCCCAGCACTTCGGGCACGCGGATATGCGGCGCCAGCGCCTGCAGTCCAAGCTGTTCGGCTTGAAACATGGGCAAGCGCTCAGGACTGTTCTGTTTGATAAACCAGGTGCCGGCGTCGGTCTGCACGCGCCAGGCGGCGTTGATCGAACCGCCATTGACTGCGCGGCTGGAAATCACACGGACGGCCTGGCCAAGACAATGGCCCAGCGCGGCAGCAAGAGGGCTGGATGAGGTCATGGGCGTCTCCGGAATGACACCAGCATGCCTTAAGCGGCTTGTCGCTTCCACCCTGTTTACGCGGCATGTAACCCGATCAGAGGCCGCTATTGCGCCTGCCAAAATTGATTTACGGCAAAGAAAGCCAAACAAGTCATCGTATTAGGGATATCGAAGCTAGCTGTGCCCCAGCCCCGCGTGTATCTTCCGCCGCACGCCATTGCGAACTGACCGTCCGGTCAACCCGACTGTAGTTCGCGCCGGTGATCCGCCCACCTGCACCACCCCGCAAGTCCGCCGCTCACCGTACTCTTCTGCCCACGAGGCATGCAGTCTTGCCGCGCCCGCTCACACAGCGGCGCGGTCTCACAGCAACCTTCGAAAGCTATTCTGATGAAACTGTTCCGTACCAAAAAAACATAGACGCGATGATCGCCGCCAGCGGCGTGTCGCAACTGGCAAAAGCGCTGGGCCCGGTTGATCTGATCCTGATGGGCATAGGCGCGATTATCGGCACCGGCATTTTTTGTGCTGACCGGCACCGGCGCGCTTACAGCGGGCCCGGCGCTGACGCTGTCCTTTGTGCTAGCCGCTGTGGCTTGCGGTTTGTCGGCGCTGGCCTATGCCGAATTCGCTTCGGCCATCCCGGTTTCGGGCTCGATCTACACGTATTCATACGCCACGCTGGGTGAACTGGTGGCGTGGATCATCGGTTGGGATTTGCTGCTGGAATACGGTCTGGCGGCTTCGGCCGTCTCGGTGGGCTGGTCCGGCTATCTGCAATCGCTGCTGCATGGTTTCCATATTGATCTGCCGGCCGTACTCACCGCCGCGCCCGGCGCCGTGCCCGGCAAACACACGCTGATCAACCTGCCCGCCTTCGCCATCATGATGGCAATTACCGCACTGGTATCGGTCGGTGTGGCCGGCTTTGCCCGCCTTAACAACGTGCTGGTGGCGATCAAGGTCGGCATCGTGCTGCTGTTTATCGTGGTCGGCGTGGGCTACGTCAAACCGGCCAACTGGACGCCCTTCATGCCGTTCGGCTTTAACGGCGTCTTCAATGCCGCTGCCTGGTGTTCTTTGCCTTTATCGGCTTTGACGCTGTGTCGTCTGCCGCCGAAGAAGTGCGTAATCCCAAGCGCGATCTGCCTATCGGCATCATTGGTTCGCTGGCCATCTGCACGCTGCTGTATGTGGCCGTGTCGGCCATCATGACCGGCATCGTGCCGTTTGCGCAGTTTGCCGGGGTGGATCATCCGGTTTCGTTGGCACTGCAATACGCGGGCCAGAACTGGGTGGCCGGCTTTGTTGATCTGGGCGCCATCCTCGGCATGACCACGGTGATTCTGGTGATGACCTATGGCCAGACCCGGGTTATTTTTTTGCCATGTCGCGCGATGGCCTGCTGCCGTCGAGCTTGTCCAGGGTGCATCCGCGCTTCAAGACGCCGTGGCTGACCACGTGGCTGGTGGGGTTTGTGTTTGCCATTCTGGCGGCGTTGGTGCCGCTGAATGTGCTGGCCGAGCTGATCAATATCGGCACGCTGGCTGCGTTTTCGCTGGTGTCGATCAGCGTGATCGTGCTGCGCAAAACCCGGCCCGACCTGCACCGCGCCTTCCGTTGCCCGGGCGTGCCGGTGTTGCCGCTGGCGGCAGTGGCCTTCTGCGTGTTTTTGATGTGCCATCTGGGCGCGGTCACGTGGACCGCGTTCGGCATCTGGTTGCTGATCGGCCTGGCCATTTACTTTATGTATTCACGCAAGCATTCCGCGCTGGCCTGAACGCCGCGACGCGGCGCGAGCTTGCGGCGATTAGCGCATCTTTAGCTGCGCACCACGGACACGGTGGGCTGCGGCCCACCGTCCAAAGCCGCCTGCGCCAACGCGCTCATCCACGTATTGTGTGTGGGCTTTGCTGGCTTGATCCGGCCCACCGCATACGTGCTGTTCGGCGGGCGGCCCGGGCTTTGAGCAACACCATGTAGTTTGCGCGGGGGCTGAGGCCCCCGCTGCGCATTTCGGCGCTCAGCGTGTACATTGAAATCTTTGATCGCGCTCTGGCCTATGTCCGCACTACCGGTTTTGCTCACGCCCCGTCTGTTGCTCAGCGCGTTTACCGCCGCCGACGCCGATCGCATCGGCCAGTTTGCTGGCGATTTTGGCGTGGCCGAAATGCTGGTCAACACGCCACACCCCTATCCGGACGGGATGGCTGAAGCCTGGGTGGACACCCACGCTGCGCATTGGGCGCAAGGCAATGCGTTGTATCTGGCCGTGCGCGACCGGCGCGACGGCCTGATGCTGGGTTGTGTGGAGTTGCACGATATCCAGCCCGACCATCGCGCCGAACTCGGTTACTGGATCGCCCAACCTACTGGGGCCACGGCTATGCCACCGAAGCGGCCATGGCCATGGTCATCTACGCCTTTGAGCATCTGCAACTGCAACGGCTGGATGCCACCGCCTTTGCCCGCAACGCGCCTTCGATCCGGATCCTGCAACGGCTGGGCTTCAGTTCGGAAGGTCTGCGCCCAGGCTATACCAGAAGCATTGCCGGCCTCGAAGACGTACTGCTTTGGGGCTTGCTGCGCGAAGATTTTTTTGCTGACATATGCACAAGCCGCGCCAAACACGACACCGGGAGCGTGAGTTACAATCGGCCCTCTGCGATCGCAACCAAGACAAGATCAAAACCCATGAATAATCACTATCCCCACCCCATCCTGGCCCGCGAAGGTTGGCCGTTTATCACTATCGCCATCGTGGTGTCGCTGTTGGTGACATGGCTGGCCGGATGGTGGTCCATTCCGTTCTGGATCGTCACCGTGTTTGTGGTGCAGTTTTTTTCCGCGATCCGGCCCGCGTAATTCCGCAAGACCCCAAGGCGGTGCTGAGCCCGGCTGATGGCCGCATCGTGGTGGTCGAAAAAGCCATGGACCGTACCGCAAGGTTGAAGCGCTGAAGATCAGCGTGTTCATGAATGTGTTCAACGTGCACTCCAACCGCAGCCCGGTGGATGGCCGCGTGGATGAAGTGGTGTACAACGCCGGTTCTTTCCTGAATGCGGCCGTGTCGAAAGCGTCGACCGAGAACGAACGTAATGCCGTGCTGGCCACCCTGGCCGACGGCACCAAAGTGACTTATGTGCAGATTGCAGGCCTGGTGGCACGCCGCATCGTTTGCCACGCCAAGGTCGGCGACCAGCTGGCGCGTGGCCAGCGTTACGGCTTTATCCGCTTTGGCTCGCGCGTTGATGTGTATCTGCCGCTGACCGCGCAAGCCCGCGTCACCATCGGCGACAAGGTTTCGGCCACCGAAACCATTCTGGCTGAACTGGCTGATGCCAGCGCCAGCCCGCCGCGATCAAGCCCCCGATCGCAGCCGGCTGGTGGCCAACCCCTGAAGTTATCCAAGCTGGACTGCCATGCCCAATTCTCTGCCGACGCCTAACAAGCGCCC
This sequence comes from Silvimonas sp. JCM 19000, assembly GCA_001313065.1. The sequence goes on along the minus strand of BBFD01000123.1, from coordinate 1,402 downwards.
CATCAATATCCGCCGCCAAAGCATTTATCTGCTGCCCAATCTGTTTACGCTGGCGGCGCTGTTTGCCGGCTTTTACGCCATCGTGCAGTCGATGAACAAAAAAACTTTGTGCCCGCCGCCGTGGCCATCTTTGTGGCGATGGTGCTCGATGGCCTGGATGGCCGCGTGGCGCGCATGACCAAAACCCAATCGGCCTTTGGTGCCGAGTTCGATAGCTTGTCCGACATGGTGTCGTTTGGCGTGGCCCCGGCGCTGGTGGTGTATGAATGGACGCTGCGCGATTTTGGCAAAGTGGGCTGGATGGTGGCGTTTGTTTATTGCGCGGGCGCGGCGCTGCGGCTGGCACGCTTCAACACCAATCTGGAAGTCACTGACAAACGCTGGTTCCAGGGCCTGCCTTCGCCGTCGGCCGCCGCGCTGGTGGCGGGTCTGGTCTGGATTTGCCATGAATACGCGGACGACCTGTATGTGCTTAACGGCGTCATGCCGTGGATTGCGCTGTTCCTGACCTTGTTTGCGGGCCTGACTATGGTGTCCAACGTCAAGTTCTGGAGCTTCAAGGAAATCAATATGCGCAAGACCGTGCCGTTTGTGGCACTGCTGGCGCTGATGCTGCTGTTGATGTTGCTGGTGGCCAAGCCGCCGCTGGTGCTGTTCTGCATGTTTATCGCCTACGGTTTCTCCGGCTATGTGATGTGGCTGTGGCGCTTTATCGGCCGCGGCAAACCGGCCCGCGCGGCCAATCACAATCGGCATGATGTCTAATTTTGTCTAATTGCGCGGTTTGAATGTCGGCCCGAGGCGGGCCGCATGCAAAATATTAGACAAAAAAGTTTTGACTTAATGTCCACGGGCTTTTATGCTGTCCAACATTCTGAGTTGGAGCATGACATGTCCGTGGACATTGAACGTTTGATCGCACAGTTTGGCGGCCCCAGTGAGCTGGCTGATGCGCTGAATCGCCTCTTCCCCGAAGACCCCGTCTCTCGCGCCGCCATCTACAAATGGCGCGAACGTGGCTCCATGCCCTTGTCCCAGCTCAATCGTGTTTCGCAACTTGCCGCCAGTCAGGGGCGTTCCTTCGACATCCAGTCCTTTTTTTTAGCGGCACGGCCAGCGTGGCCAGCACACGGAGCACACCAGATATGGCGAACGTCTGTTTGTATTCGACACCACCTTGCGTGACGGCGAACAATCGCCCGGCGCTTCGATGACGCGGGAAGAAAAAAAATCCGCATTGCCCGCCAACTGGAACGGCTGGGTGTCGATGTGATCGAAGCCGGCTTTGCCGCCGCCAGCCCCGGCGATGCCGAATCGATCCGTACCATCGCCGGCATTATCAAAGAATCCACTATCTGTTCGCTGGCCCGCGCCAACGAGCGCGATGTGCGCGCCGCAGGCG
>BBFD01000122.1 GCA_001313065.1 Silvimonas sp. JCM 19000 | reverse complement strand
AAGGGTGGGTCAAGACCCACCACTCAATGCCATATGCCACGTACGGTGAGCTTGGCATACCACTTTGGGAGGTGGGTCCAGACGGGGACGCCGAGTCCCACCCCATGCATTTATGCGTTGTAACCGAGGTTGGGGGCGAGATCGCGTTCGGCTTGTTCCACGCTCACGCCGCGGCGGGCGGCGTAGTCTTCCACCTGGTCTTTCTCGATCTTGCCCACGGCAAAGTACTGCGCTTGCGGGTGGCTAAAGTAGAAGCCGCTGACCGCCGCCGTCGGCAGCATGGCGTAGCCCTCGGTCAACTGCATGCCAATCGATTCCGCATCCAGCACGCGGAACAGATCGGTTTTGGTGGTGTGATCGGGGCAGGCCGGATAGCCGGGCGCGGGGCGGATGCCGACGTATTTCTCATCGGTCAGCGCGTCCACATCCAGATTCTCGTCGGGCGCATAGCCCCACAATTCCGTCCGTACTTTGCGGTGCATATATTCGGCAAAGCCTCGGCAAAGCGGTCTGCCAGCGCCTTCACCATGATGGCGTTGTAATCGTCATTGGCGTTTTCAAAGCGCGCCACATGCGGCTCGATATTCAGGCCGCCGGTGACAGCAAACGCGCCGATGTAATCCGCCTTGCCGCTGTCTTTGGGCGCGATGAAATCGGCCAGCGCCCAGTTCGGCTTGCCTTCGGCCTTGGCGTTTTGCTGGCGCAAGGTGTGCCAGGCCATCAGCGTGGCGCCGCTTGCCGGATCGTAAATCTCGATATCGTCGCCCACCCGATTGGCGGGCCACAAACCCACCACGCCCGATGCGGTTACCCAGCCTTCGGCCACCATCTGCGTCAGCATGGTTTGCGCATCGGCAAACAAAGCGCGCGCCGATTCGCCCACCACTTCGTCTTGCAGAATGCGCGGATATTTGCCGAACAATTCCCAGGCATTAAAGAACGGGCTCCAGTCGATCAGCGGGGCGATTTCGCTCAGCGGCACGTTCTCGAATTTGAACACGCCCAGTTGCTTCGGCTTGGGCGGGTTGTAATGCGCCCAGTCGATCATGGGCTTGAACGCATTGGCGCGCGCCTGCGCCAGGCTGATCAGTTTGCTGGCGCCGCGATTGGCGTGGATGGTGCGGATGTTCTGATATTCATTGCGCAGCTTGCCGACAAACTCGGGCTTCAGTTCATCGCTTAACAAGTTGGAGCAAACCCCCACCGCGCGCGACGCATCGGCACATACACCACGGTGCCGGCCGGATAACCGGGCTCGATCTTGACGGCGGTATGCACCTTGGACGTAGTGGCGCCGCCGATCAGCAGCGGCAACGTAAAGCCCTGGCGCTGCATTTCTTTGGCCACATGCGACATCTCTTCCAGGCTAGGCGTAATCAGGCCGGACAAACCGATCATGTCCGCGCCGATTTCTTTGGCGGTATCGAGGATTTTTTTGCGCCGGCACCATCACGCCAGATCGGTCACCTTGTAGTTGTTACAGCGCAGCACCACGCCCACGATGTTTTTTGCCGATGTCGTGCACATCGCCTTTGACCGTGGCCATCACGATATTGCCTTTGGCCGGGGCGTCCTGCAGGCCATATCGATCTTCTCTTGCTCGATAAACGGCTCCAGATGCGCCACGGCGGCTTTCATCACGCGCGCCGATTTAACCACCTGCGGCAGAAACATCTTGCCCGCGCCAAACAGATCGCCGACGTGGTTCATGCCGTTCATGAGCGGGCCTTCGATCACGTGGATCGGGCGTTCGGCGGCCTGGCGCGCCTCTTCGGTGTCTTCCACGATAAACGTGGTGATGCCTTTGACCAGCGCGTGGGTGATGCGCTCTTGCAGGCTGCCTTCGCGCCAGCTCAGGTCTTCGCCCTTGGCTGATTGACGTCACCGCGAAAGCTCTCGGCCAGCGCAATCAGGGCCTCGGTGGCGGCCAGCGGATCGGGCCCGGCATCGCGCATCAACACCACGTCTTCGATGCGGTTGCGTAATTCGGCGGGCACTTCTTCATACACTTCCAGCGCACCGGCGTTGACGATGCCCATGGTCATGCCTTGCTGGATGGCGTGATACAGGAACACCGCGTGGATGGCTTCGCGCACCTTGTTGTTGCCGCGGAAGCTGAACGACACATTGGATACGCCGCCGGAAATCTTGGCATACGGCAGGTTTTGTTTAATCCAGCCGGTAGCCTCGATAAAGTCGAGGCCATAGCGCGCGTGTTCTTCGATGCCGGTGGCGATGGCAAAGATGTTCGGGTCAAAGATGATGTCTTCGGGCGGATAGCCGCATTCGTCCACCAGAATGCGATAGCTCTTCTCGCAAATCTCGATCTTGCGGGCGTAGGTATCGGCCTGGCCGACTTCATCAAACGCCATCACGATCACCGCCGCGCCATAACGCCGCAGCAAACGCGCTTGTTGCTTGAACTTGTCGACGCCTTCTTTCATCGAGATCGAATTGACGATCGGCTTGCCCTGAATGCATTTAAGGCCCGCTTCGATCACATCCCACTTCGAGCTATCCACCATGATGGGCACACGGCTGATATCGGGCTCGGCGGCGACCAGGTTCAAAAAAAGGTGACCATGGCTTTGTGGGCATCGAGCATGCCCTCGTCCATGTTGATATCGATAATCTGCGCGCCGGCTTCGACTTGCTGCCGGGCCACATCCAGCGCGGTGGCGTAATCGCCATTCAGGATCAGCCGGGCAAAGGCTTTACTGCCCGTGACGTTGGTGCGTTCGCCCACGTTCACAAACAGATCGCGGTCGCCGATGTTGAACGGCTCCAGCCCGGACAAACGACATTTGCGTTCAATCTGCGGCAGCGGGCGCGGCGCGATGTCTTTGACGTTTTTTTGTAGATGGCCGCAATGTGCTCGGGCGTGGTGCCACAGCAGCCGCCAATCACGTTAACCAGACCGGCTTCGGCCCATTCGCGCACCTGCACGCCCATGGTTTCGGCATCCAGATCGTAACCGCCAAAGGCATTGGGCAAACCGGCATTCGGGTGCACCGAGACATAGGTGGCCGATACGCGCGCCATTTCTTCCACGTACTGGCGCAGCAAATCGGGGCCTAGCGCGCAGTTCAGGCCAAAGGTGATGGCGTCGGCGTGTTCCAGGCTGTTGTAAAACGCCTCGGTGGTCTGGCCGGTCAGCGTGCGGCCCGATTGATCGGTAATCGTGCCCGACACCATCACCGGTAGCTTTTCTTGCTCGGGATGATCGTCAAAGTATTTGTGGATGGCGAACACCGCCGCCTTGGCGTTCAGCGTGTCGAAGATGGTTTCGACCAGCAGGATATCGGCGCCGCCTTTGACCAGGCCGTCGATGGCTTCGGTATAGCTTTCCACCAGCTCGTCAAACGTCACATTGCGAAAGCCCGGGTCGTTGACGTCGGGCGAAATCGAGCACGTGCGGTTGGTGGGGCCGAGCACGCCGGCGCAATAACGCGGTTTTTTTTCCGGCGTTTTTTGCCGTCTGCGCCACGCACAGGTCCTTTACCAGTTTCGCGGCGGCAAAGTTCATTTCCCACACCAGCTCTTCCATGCCGTAATCGGCCATGGCGATGCGGGTACCGTTAAAGCTGTTGGTCTCGATAATGTCCGCGCCCGCATCCAGATACGCCTGGTGGATGCCACCGATGATGGCGGGCTGCGTCAGCACCAGCAGATCGTTATTGCCTTTGACGTCGCTGGGCCAGTCGGCAAAGCGCGTGCCGCGATAATCCGCCTCTTGCAGATTGTGGCGCTGGATCATGGTGCCCATGGCGCCATCCAGGATCAGGATGCGTTGATTAAGCTGGTGCTGCAGATCGGCGAGGCGCGTCATCGGGTTGATTCTCAAGGCTTTATGGGGCGGCGGAGCGTGCAATTTTAGCATGCGTACAAGACCGCGTAGGATACCGCCGCACAGCCGCGCCATGGACCGCGCGCTATCATGAAAACTCTTCGCACCGCACAGAAAGGCTACTCATGACGCAGCCGCGCCGCTCCAGCTCCAGGCCGAAATCGCCAAAGCCATGCGCTTGCGCCGTATGCGCAGCTTCGCCAGCGGCTTGTTGGCCGGCGTGACCGTGCTGTATCTGCTTTGCCTCAGGTTTGAATCCAGCTATCCCTGGCTGGGCTATGCCGCCGCCTTTGCCGAGGCCGCCATGATTGGCGCGCTGGCCGACTGGTTTGCGGTTACCGCACTGTTTCGCTATCCGCTGGGCATACCGATTCCGCACACCGCCATTATCCCGCGCAATAAAAAAACCGCATCGCCGATAGCCTGGGCCTGTTTATCGAAACGCACTTTTTGCAGCCCGAACAATTGCTGGTGCGCATCGACAGTTTTAACCCGGCGCGCCGCATCGCCATCTGGCTGGCGCGGCCCGGCGCCAAGCGTGATCTGACCGCCACCGGCACGTACTTTCTAAGCTATGTGCTGACCACGCTGGATGACCCGCGCCTGACCGCGATGGCGCGCGAGATGGCGCTGAAGGCCTTGGGCAAGGCGGATTTTTTCGCAAGCGGCGGCATCGTTGCTGCAAGTGCTGCGCGCCCAGGGCAAGCATCAACATATGCTCGATGGCGTGGTTCGCGAGCTGCTGGAACGGCTGCAATCCACCACCACGCAAGAATACCTGGCCGACATCATCGCCAAAGAATTCAGCGTGCTGCGCTGGGTGGCGCTGGATGGCACCAGCGGGCGTTATCTGGCGCGCAAGCTGGTGGCGGCGGGCATTAACGAACTGGAAACCGTGCTGGTGAACCCCGCGCACAGCCTGCGTTTAAGCTTTGATGAGCAACTGGTGGAGCTGACCAACAAGCTGCGGCAAGACCCGTCGCTGCAGCAGAAGTTATCGGACTGGCGCGATAAGCTGTTGGCGTCGGCCGAGCTGCAAGACCGCATGAACAGCATGTGGCACAACTTGCTGGAAAGCCTGCAGGCTGATCTGGCGCATCCGCAATCGCAAATCCAGCAAAAAAATGGGCAGCGCTATCAAACAATTTGGCCGGCGTCTGCACGAAGACCAAGCGTTTGCCGATTGGCTGAATGGCCAGATACGCGGCTTTGCGGCGCGTTCGCTGGCGCGTTATCGCAGCGAAATTGGCCGCTTTATTGCCGATCAGCTCAAAGCCTGGGATAACCGCGTGCTGGTGGAACGCATGGAACTGAATGTGGCGTCGATCTGCAATACATTCGCGTCAACGGCACCGTGGTGGGTGGCTGGTGGGACTGCTGATCTACACGGCGCGCCACGCCTTGCTGGTAGCGCGCCGGTCTTGTTGCCAGAGAACCTAGTCCGCGCCCACCGCCAGCGATTGCCGCCGCGTCAGCTCGGGAAACCAGCGCATCCACAACGCCACCACGATCAACGTGCCGATGCCGCCCACTACCACCGCGGGCACCGGGCCGAGCAAGGCGGCGGTGGTGCCTGATTCAAACTCGCCCAACTGATTGGACGCACCGATAAATATCGAACTGACCGCGCTGACGCGGCCGCGCATGGCATCGGGCGTTTCCAGCTGCACCAGTGACGAACGCACCACCACGCTGATCATGTCGCACGCGCCCAGCACCACCAGCGCCGCCAGCGAAATGCCGAAGGAATGCGACAGGCCAAACACGATGGTGGCCACGCCAAACAAGCCGACCGCGCCAAACATGATCTTGCCAACGTGTTGACGCAGCGGACGGCGCGCCAGATAAAACGACATGCTCAACGCGCCTATGGCCGGGGCCGAACGCAAAATGCCCATGCCCCACGCGCCGGTATGCAGAATGTCGCGCGCAAAAAATCGGCAGCAAAGCCGTCGCGCCGCCCAGCAATACCGCAAACAGATCCAGCGAAATGGCGCCCAGGATAATGCGGCGTTCGCGGATATAACGGATGCCGCCAAACAGCGATTCCAGCGTGGCGGGCGGGCGATGTGCCTGTTTGCGCACCAGCGGCAGCGTAAACATCGAAATGGCCGCCACCAGCCAGAAAATCGCGGTGGTCAGATACACCGCATCGGGGCCGACGGCATAGATAAAGCCGCCCAGCGCCGGGCCGGTAATGATGGCCACCTGCATCAGCCCCGAACTGGTGGCCAGCGCCTGCGGCAATTGCGCTTCGGTGACCAGACTGGGCACCAGCGCTGCAGGCTGGGCGTCTCGAACGCGCGCGCGGTGCCGATGCAGAATGCGGCGATATACAAGGCGCTGGGGCTCAGCTGCTCGGCCAGACTGGCGGCGGCCAGCACGGCGGCGACGATAAATTCCAGCGTCTGGCAAATCGCCACCACGCGGCGCCGGTCATAGCGGTCGGCCACATGGCCCACCACCAGCGTAAACAATAATTGCGGCGCAAATTGCGCAATGCCGATCAGGCCCAGGCTAAATGCGCTGTGCGTCAGCGCATACATCTGCCAACCCACGGCCACCGCCAGCATCTGGTATGACAACGCGGTAAACAAACGGCTGGCCAGCAAATGGCGAAACGGGCGTAAGGCCAGTAAAGACAATTCCATACGGTTTCCAGAGAGATAAAAAAGGGCGAGCACATGGCTCGCCCTGCTGAGGCATTACGGCGCCGGATTTGGCTGTTTGGTGTGGATGGCTTCGATGGCGTTGAGCACGTCGTCGCTGAGCTTGACGCTGATGCTCTCGATGTTTTCCTTGAGCTGCGCCAGCGTGGTGGCGCCAATCAGGTTGCTGGTTACAAACGGCCGCGTATTCACATACGCCAGCGCCATCTGCGCCGGGCTCAGGCCGTGTTCGCGCGCCAGGTTCACATAATCGGCGGTGGCGATTTTGGCTTCGGGCTTGCTGTAACGGCTAAAGCGTTCATAGATGGCCACGCGACCATTCTGGCCGGTGCCGTCGATGTACTTGCCGCTGAGCACGCCAAACGCCATCGGCGAGTACGCCAGCAGGCCCACTTGTTCGCGATGGCTGAATTCGGCCAGGCCGATTTCAAACGCACGGTTGAGCAAGCTGTACGGGTTCTGGATGCTGACCACGCGCGGCAAGCCGACGTTTTCCGCCGCACGCAAAAAAACTGCGCAACGCCCCACGGCGTTTCGTTGGACAAACCGACGTGGCGGATCTTGCCGGCCTTTACCAGATCGGCCAGAACTTGCAGCGATTCTTCGGCCGGCACCGTGTATTCATCTTCAATCCACGGATAGTTAAGCCGGCCAAAGGTATTGGTGCTGCGATCGGGCCAATGCAGTTGGTACAGATCAATGTAATCGGTCTGCAAACGGCGCAGGCTGCCGTCCACGGCTTCGGTCAGGCTGCGGCGGTCATGGTGGGTTTCGCCGCCACGAATATGGCGCGGTTGATGCGGCTGGCGCACCGGGCCCGCGGCTTTGGTGGCCAGCACGATGTCTTTGCGGCGGCCGGTTTTTTTTGCCAGCCAGGTGCCGATATAGGTTTCGGTCAGGCCAGCGGTTTCGGCGCGTGGCGGCACCGGGTACATCTCGGCGACATCGACCAGCGTCACGCCGAGGTCGAGCGCCAGATCCAGCTGGGCGTGCGCGTCGCTTCGGTGTTCTGTTCGCCCCAGGTCATGGTACCCAGGCCGATCAGGCTGACGTCGAGATCGGTACGGCCAAGTTTGCGATATTCCATTACTGCTCCTGTGCAAGGGGGCGGGGGGTTACATAGGCAACGACGTCGGGCGCGGCAAGGTTGACCCGACCGGTCGAATAATAGCGCGCAGGCCGGGGCGCTTGCGACGGCCCGCTACTTTAGCGTTACGTTTGATGGAACAAAAAAATAATTATAAATATGGTCGTTATTCCGGATGGTTTGTTGGTGCGGCTCCGTTATGATCGCGCACCGTTGTAGCGCCTGGCCGACTACGGCATTGATGCAATGCACCATCGCGATTCGTTGCCCGCAGCAGCCAAACAACTGGCTAACTGGTCAAGCAGCGCGCGAACTCAAATTGTTGCATTCCGTCAGAGAGCTAGCGGTTTGCAGCGGAATCGACCAGGTTGATGTGCGGGCAGGCATGAAACCTGCTGTAACCGGTTCTGACGCGCTCACTTGAAGCCGTCCATTCAGACGTCATGTAGTGACGCTATGATGATTACAAAATCAATGGAGACAAAAAAACCGATGCAGACCCAAGTCATCCGCCTCGATACGGTCGGCGATCCCTCGGTCATGCAACTGGCCGACGTCGAACTGGCTGATCCTGGCCCCGGTGAAGTCCAGCTGCGCCACACCGCCATCGGCGTTAACTTCATCGATACCTATCATCGCAGTGGCTTGTATCCGGTCAAACTGCCTCCGGCCTCGGCCAGGAAGCCGCGGGCGTGGTCGAAAAGCTGGGTGCAGGCGTCAGCGATCTCAAAATCGGCGACCGCGTGGCGTATCCCAGCGGGCCGCTCGGTTCTTATGCCCGGCATCGCAATTTTCCTGCCAACAAACTGGTGCCTATCCCGGACGATATTCCGGACGAAATTGCCGCAGGCTCGCTGATGCGCGGCATGACGGCGCAATACCTGCTCAAGCAAACCTTTGAAGTCAAACCCGGCATGACGGTGTTGATTCATGCCGCAGCGGGGGGCGTGGGCCAGATTGCCTGCCAGTGGGCGCAAGCGCTGGGCGCTACGGTGATCGGCACCGCCGGCTCAGAGGCCAAATGCCGGCTGGCGCGGCCGTTCTGCGATCACGTTATCGATTACACCAACGAACACTTTGCCGAGCGCGTGCATTTGCTTACCGGCAATAAAGGCGTGCCGGTGGTGTACGACGCGTCGGCGCGGCCACCTTTGAGGGCTCGCTGGCCAGTCTGGCGCCACGCGGGCTGCTGGTCAGCTTTGGCAATGCCTCGGGCCAGTGCCGCCGTTTTCGCCCAATCTGCTGGCCAGCAAGGGCTCGCTCTATCTCACCCGCCCCACGCTGGGCAATTACGCCAGCACGCGCGCCGAATTACTGGCCATGGCGGCTGATTATTTTGCCATCGTGGCCAGCGGCCGGGTCCGCGTCACGGTGAACCAACGTTATCCCCTGGCCGATGCCGCGCACGCGCATCGCGACCTGGAGGCCCGCAAAACCACGGGCTCCACTGTATTGATCCCATAAGGCGCAAGAACTCCATGGTCCACTTGATGTATCTCCACGGCTTTTTTTTATCCAGTCCGTTCTCGCAAAAAAGCGCAAGACACGGCGGTGTGGATGGCCGAGCAAAGCCTGGCCGATTATTTTCATTGCCCGCAAATTCCCATGGAGCCGGTGGCCGCAGGCGCGTGATCCAGGCGTCGATCGACAAACTGGGCGGCGAGCCGGTGTGCTTTATCGGCAGTTCGCTGGGCGGCTATTTTGCCAACTGGGCGGTCGAGGAAGGCGGTGGCCGTGCGGTATTAATCAACCCGGCGGTGCGGCCGTACGAACTTTTGCGGCACTATATCGGCCCACAACGTAATTATCAGACCGGCGAGATCCACCATATCGACGTCGGCTACGGTGATCAGCTGCGCAAATACGAGCGCCCGGTCAGCAAACCCGATCAGTACTGGCTGATGGTGCAGACCGGCGACACCACGCTGGATTACCGCGAGGCGGTGGAGCGCTATCCGCTCAGTCGCCAGACCGTCATCGAAGGCGGTGATCACAGCTTTCAGAACTATGTGGACTGGTTGCCACGCATCTGGGAATTCGCCCAGGAAGGAAAGTGAGTTGTTATGTCCACCCCTCAGCGCGGCATCCTGCCCGAGGCTCCAGCCACGTTATTTTCTTGACGCTACGCCGCCGCCTCGGCCGCCCGGCCGATGATCCACTGCGCCATCTGCTTAGCCAGTTGCCGCTGCACGCCGATGAAGTGGCGGCGGTTTATCCGGAAGCGCGGTTTGCCGCGGTTTTGGCGATCGGCGAGCAGAGTTGGCCCGATCTGTTTGGCGTGGCCCGCCCGGCACGCTTCAGAGGTTTTCCACACATAGCCGGCGCCATCCACCCGGCCCCGGCCACCGAAGGCGATCTGCTGCTGCACGTGCGCGGCGAACGCTACGATCTGGTGTACGAATTTGCCGACCGCTTTGCCACCTCGTTGCAGCCGTGGTTTGAAGTGGTCGAATCGGTCAGCGGGTTTAAATACCGCGACTGGCGCGACCTGACCGGTTTTGTTGATGGCACCGAAAACCCGCACGGCGATGACGACCGTGCTGAAACCGCGCTGGTCGGCGCAGAAGACCCGGCCTGGGCCGGTGGCAGCTATGTGCATACGCAACGCTATGTGCACCGCATGCAGCAATGGAATGCGCTGGCCGTCAAACAGCAAGAAGCCGTAATGGGCCGCACCAAGGCGCATGACGAAGAATTGTCGGACGAGGACAAACCGCTGACTGCGCATATCGCCCGCGTAGTGATAGAGGAAGACGGCAAAGAACTGGAAATGCTGCGCCACTCCATGCCTTATGGCACACCGGGTGGTGAGAAGGGCTTGCTGTTTGCGTCTTACTGTCGCACGCCCGATGTGTTCGAGAAAATGTTGGCGCGCATGGTGGCGCCCACCTCGGACGGCCGCGTCGACCACCTGCTGACCTATAGCCGTGCGGTGACCGGGGGCGCCTTCTTTGCCCCAGCCGCGAGGCACTGGCCAGGCTGGCGGGATAGTTGGCGCAGCGAGCACGCAATAAAAAAAAGCCGACAGCGTCGGCTTTTTTTATCCACGGCCAGCGCTGTCAGCCAGCGGCGGCCATGCAAATCAGTCTTTCATGAAACCGAGGCGGGTCGGCTTCATTTCTGCATCAAAGTCATACACCAGCGGCACGCCGTTAGGGATTTCCACGGCAACAATGGCGTCGTCGGCGATGTTTTCCAGATGCTTGACCAGCGCACGCAGCGAATTGCCATGGGCGGCGATCAGTACGTTTTTGCCAGCGGCCAGTTGCGGCGCGATGGTTTCGTACCAGGCTGGCAGCACGCGGGCCACGGTGTCTTGCAGACATTCGGTCAGCGGCACTTGTTCGCGGCTCAGGCCGGCGTAACGCGGATCGCTGATGCTGTCGCGTTCATCATCCGGGCTCAGTGCCGGCGGACGCACGTCGTAGCTACGACGCCAGATATGCACTTGCTCATCGCCATGCAGTGCGGCGGTTTCTTTTTTTTGTTAAGGCCGGACAGCGCGCCGTAGTGGCGTTCGTTCAGGCGCCAGTCTTTGATGACCGGAATCCACAGCAGGTCCATTGCGTCCTGCACATGCCACAGCGTGCGGATGGCGCGCTTGAGCACCGACGTAAACGCGACGTCAAAATGAATGCCGGCTTCCTTGAGACGACGGCCAGCGTCGCGGGCTTCATCGGCGCCTTTTTCGGTGATGTCCACGTCGATCCAGCCGGTAAAGCGGTTTTCCAGGTTCCATTGTGATTCGCCGTGGCGAACCAGCACGAGCTTGGCCATTGAATTCTCCAAAGTGAGCCGATAAGTATCGGCCGCTATTCTAGGCGTTGCGGGCGGCCACGCAAACTGCTGTGCCACCCGCGTGCGCCCGGTTATGCGCCGGCGCGCTCA
>BBFD01000121.1 GCA_001313065.1 Silvimonas sp. JCM 19000 | reverse complement strand
ATCACCGCCACGCTAACGCTCCACCCCATAGGGTGGGTCAAGACCCACCATTCAAAGTGGAGGACAAGAACGCTGCATTCTTCTCCATGGCTTTGATGGGTGGGTCATGACCCACCCTATAAGATTGCGCGTTGTGGTAGCCGTGTTGCGTCGCGATGGCCGGTGGTTGCCTTGCCCGCATCCCATGCGCATAATCCGCCCGTCGTGCAGGAGAGTGTCGATGCCCGCAATGGGCCGGCCGCCGAAGGCGCAAGCGCACCCGCAATCGCTCAGGCAAAAGGACTGTACGACCGCTGGCCCAACGGGCTGGAAAAAACTCTGAAGAGCGGCGCGGAAATTACGCGCACACCGAAGGGGCTAAGGGGCGGCAACTGCGCCCTGAAAATCTCAGGTGCCAGGACAGAGGGGTGTAGAGCAATGCCCAAACTCTACATACCGGATGCCCTGATGACGCTACGCACCACGCCGCTGTACCAGTCCCATATCGATGCCGGCGCCAAGATGGTCGATTTTGCCGGTTGGTCGATGCCTATCCATTACGGCTCCCAACTTAAAGAACACGAAATCGTGCGCGCCGATGCGGGCGTGTTTGACGTGTCGCACATGGTGGTGCTCGACATCACCGGCAGCGACGCGCAAGCGTGGCTGCAACGCATTCTGGCCAACGACGTGGCCAAGCTCGGCTTTGCCGGCAAGGCGCTGTATTCCGGCCTGCTGACCGAAGACGGCACCGTCATCGATGATCTGATCGTGTATCTGGCGCAAGACGGCTATCGCATGGTGGTGAACGCCGGTACGCGTGAGAAAGATCTGGCGTGGCTGCAACAGACCAGCGCCGGCACCAACGTGCAACTGAAAGTGCGTGACGATCTGGCGATGCTGGCCGTGCAAGGCCCCACTGCCATCGACAAAGTCTGTGCCATCAAACCCGCCTGGGCCGAGCAAATCCGCGCGCTCAAAGTCTTCCAGGGTTTGCCGTTTGGCGAGTGGTTTGTGGCCCGCACCGGTTACACCGGCGAAGACGGCCTGGAAATCATGGTGCCCGCCGCCGAAGCCCCTGAGTTCTTTGCCCAGTTGCTGGCCGGTGGCGTGGCCCCGATCGGCCTGGGCGCGCGTGACACCTTGCGTCTGGAAGCCGGCATGAATCTGTACGGCCACGATATGGACGAAAGCATCAGCCCGCTGCAAGCCGGCATGGGCTGGACCATTGCATGGGAACCCGCCAGCCGCGACTTTATCGGCCGCAAAGCGCTGGAAGCGCAGAAAGCCGCTGGCGTGACGCACAAGCAAGTCGGCCTGGTGCTGGATGGCCGCGGCGTGCTGCGGGAAGGCATGAAAGTGGTCACCGAACATGGCGAAGGCGTTATTACCAGCGGCACCTTCTCGCCCACGCTCAAACAATCCATCGCCATTGCCCGCGTGCCGTCAGCCACCGCTGATGCCGCAGAGGTCGACCTGCGTGGCACACTGACGCCCGTGCGCGTGATCAAGCTTCCGTTCGTGCGCCAGGGCAAGAAGGTGTTTGACTAAGATTCAAGCAATCCGACCGTGGGCACGGCCGGATCGCAAGTGGCTTTAATGCCCGGGCGCTGCGGCGTTCGGGCTTCCTGATCGATCCAAATACAGAGAGAGACCCCAACCATGCTGGATATCCCTGCAGAACTGAAATACGCCGCGAGCCACGAGTGGGCGCGCACCGAAGCTGACGGCACCGTCACCATCGGCATCACTCACCATGCCCAGGAACTGCTGGGTGATCTGGTGTTTGTCGAGCTGCCCAAAGTGGGCGCGGTGCTGGCCAAAGACGAACAAGCGGGCGTGGTCGAATCGGTGAAAGCCGCATCCGACATCTACGCGCCGTTTGCTGGCGAAGTGATTGAAGTGAACCCGGCGCTGGAAGCCTCGCCCGAGATCGCCAATACCGAGCCGTACACCAGCGCTGGTTCTTCAAGATGAAGCGGCCACCCCGGCCGATGTCGACGCACTGTTGTCGGCTGACGAATACGCCAAAGAACTGGCGCGTAATTCGCCCGCAGCGGCGGGCGCCGTGGATGTGACCACCGCCCCGCCGCCGTAGTACCGCCCGTTGCCCTTGCCCTTGCCCTTGCCCTTGCCTGCCCGGATACGAAATGACGCTCTCAGAACTGTTTAACCATGACGATTTCATCAATCGCCATATCGGCATTGATGATCAAGACGCTACCGCCATGCTGGCCACGCTGGGTTTACAAACCCGCGCGCAACTGGTCGACCAGACCGTGCCAGCCGGTATCCGCTTCAACCAGAAGCTGGCGTTGCCGGATGCCATTTCCGAGGCCGAGGCACTGGCCAAGCTGAAAACCATCGCGGGCAAGAACAAGGTCAACAAGTCGTTTATCGGCTTGGGCTACTACCCCACGCGCCTGCCCAATGTCATTTTGCGCAACGTGCTGGAAAACCCCGGCTGGTATACCGCCTACACGCCCTACCAGGCCGAAATCGCCCAGGGCCGACTGGAAGCATTGCTCAACTACCAGCAAATGGTCATCGACCTGACCGGGCTGGAGCTGGCCAATGCCTCGCTGCTGGACGAAGCCACCGCCGCCGCTGAAGCCATGGCGATGGCGCGCCGCGTGTCCAAAGCCGGTGGTAACCGCTTTTTTTTGTGGATGAGCGCGTGCTGCCGCAAACGCTCGACGTACTCAAAACCCGTGCGCAGTATTTTGATTTTGAACTGGTGGTCGGCCCGGCCGAAGCCGCCGGTGCGGACGAATACTTTGGCGCGCTGTTCCAGTATCCGGGCGCGTCGGGCCAGCTGATCGACCTGAGCCAGCCATTGCCGCCGCCAAAGCCAAGGCGCCGTCGCCATCGTCGCGGCGGATCTGATGGCCATGGTGCTGTTGAAATCGCCCGCCGAAATGGGCGCGGATGTAGCCGTCGGCAATACCCAGCGCTTTGGCGTGCCGATGGGCTTTGGCGGCCCGCACGCCGCCTATTTCGCCTTCAAGGATGAGATGAAGCGTTCGGCCCCGGGCCGCATCATTGGCGTGTCGATTGATGCGTCGGGCAAGCAGGCGCTGCGTATGGCCTTGCAAACGCGCGAGCAACATATCCGCCGCGAAAAAAGCCAACTCCAATATCTGTACCTCGCAAGTGCTGCTGGCCAATATCGCTGGCATGTACGCGGTGTACCACGGCCCGGCAGGCGTCAAGCGCATTGCGCAACGCATCCACCGCCTGGCCGCCTTGTTTGCCGCAGGCGTGCAACAAGCGGGGCTGAAGCTGGTGTTCGAGCAGTTCTTCGATACGGTCGAAGTCGATCTGGGCACACAAGCTGCGGGCGTTTACCAGTCCGCGCTGGCCGCCGGCATCAACCTGCGCAACGCGGGCAATGGCGTGCTGGGCGTGGCCTTCCACGAACAAGCCACTGAGCCGATCTGGCCACCTTGCTGGGCCTGTTTACCGGCAAGACCTTTGACGTGAGCGCGCTGGATGCTGAGTTTGGCGGCGACTTTATCCCGCAAAACCTGCTGCGCACCTCCGCCATCCTCAGCCACCCCGTGTTCAATACGCATCACAGCGAACACGAAATGCTGCGTTATCTAAAGAAACTGGAAAACAAGGATCTGGCGCTCAATCATTCGATGATTTCGCTGGCTCTTGCACCATGAAGCTGAACGCCACCAGCGAAATGATCCCGATTACGTGGCCGGAATTTGCCGAGCTGCATCCGTTTGCGCCGGTGGAGCAAACCGCTGGTTATCTCGAAATGATCGATGGCCTGGCCGAGCAACTGAAGGCCATCACCGGCTTTGACGCGATTTCGATGCAACCCAACTCGGGCGCGCAAGGCGAATACGCCGGCCTGCTGGCCATCCGCCGCTATCACGACAGCCG
The DNA here is from genome assembly GCA_001313065.1 of Silvimonas sp. JCM 19000. The sequence continues at coordinate 7,633 of BBFD01000121.1, read as the reverse complement.
CGGCGACCAGAAGCGCGATGTGTGTCTGATTCCGCGTTCTGCCCACGGCACCAACCGGCCACCGCCCAGATGATGGGCATGAAAGTGGTGGTGGTGGCGTGTGATGACGCCGGCAACGTCGAACTGAGCGATCTGCGCGCCAAGGCCGAAGAACACGCAGCCGACCTGGCCGCGCTGATGCTCACCTACCCGTCCACGCACGGCGTGTTTGAAGAAGCGGTCAAGGAAATCTGCGAGCTGGTGCACAACTACGGCGGCCAGGTTTACATGGACGGCGCCAACCTGAATGCCCAGGTCGGCTTGTGCCGCCCGGCCGATATCGGCGCGGACGTGTCGCATATGAACCTGCACAAAACCTTCTGCATTCCGCACGGTGGCGGCGGCCCCGGCATGGGTCCGATTGGTCTGAAAGCGCATCTGGCGCCGTTTATGGCCAGCCATGCCGTCACCCCCGTGCCGGTGCCCAGGCGGGCATGAGCGCGGTGTCGGCTGCGCCATTTGGTAGCGCCAGCATTCTGCCGATCAGCTGGATGTACGTAACGATGATGGGTGCGGCTGGTCTGCGCCAGGCCACAGTGGCCGCGCTGCTCAACGCCAACTACATCGCCACGCGCCTGGCCGGGCATTACCCGGTGCTGTACACCGGCAGCAAAGGCCGTGTGGCGCATGAATGCATTATCGATTTGCGTCCGCTCAAGGCCGCCTCGGGCGTCACTGAAGTCGATATCGCCAAGCGCCTGATGGATTACGGCTTCCACGCTCCGACCATGAGCTTCCCGGTCGCGGGCACGCTGATGATCGAGCCGACCGAATCCGAATCGCGCGCCGAGCTGGATCGCTTTATCGACGCATGATCAGCATCCGCGCCGAAGCGGCCAAGGTAGAAAGCGGCGAGTGGCCTGCGCAAGACAACCCGCTGCACAACGCGCCGCATACCCAAGCCGATGTGATTGGCGACTGGGCGCATCCATACAGCCGCGAAACCGCGGTGTTTCCGCTGCCCTATGTCGCCGCCAACAAGTTCTGGCCCACCGTCAAACGCATCGACGATGTGTTTGGCGACCGCAACCTGGTGTGCAGCTGCCCGAGCACGGACAACTACGCTTAAGCGCCGGGTTGAGGTACTGCGTTGCAAGAAGCGGCCTGCGAGGGCCGCTTTTTTTTATGCGGGCCGGTGGTGCTCAGCCTGATGTGCGGCGCGGATCAAGCGCGTAAAGCACGCGGCACTACTGGCTGGTCTGGCCGTAATGAAAGCGGCATTGCAGGATATGCAGCACATCCTCGCGCACGGCATACACCAGCCGGTGCTCCGCCGCGATCCGGCGTGACCAGCAGCCGGCCAGCGCATGCTTTAAAGGCTCCGGCTTGCCAGGCCCGGCATACGGGTCGCGTAACATGGCTTTGATCAATTCATTGATGCGTTTGAAGATCACCTTGTTCTCGACCTGCCAGCCACGTAGTCCTCCCACGCTGAGCGATCAAAGATGACTTTCATCGTCGTCTTCAATCAGCGCGTGCTCCTCGCCCTCACCCGCCTTCATCCGCAACACCGCTTCCAGCAAGCGGATTGCCGATTCGGGCGTACGCAGCAAGTACGCCGTTTCTTCCAATGCCTGATATTCGCTGAGCGCCATGATGACCACCGGTTTCCCCCGTTGAGACGTAACGATGACTTCGCAACAATCTTCATTAACCTTGCGCATCACCTCCGCCAGATGTTGGCGGGCATAGGTGTATGTGACTGCGTCCATGGTAGGCTCCTTCAAAAAAAACGTTGTACAGAACTTAGCACAGCTACTAGTTACGTTGCCCATAAAAAAAGACCGGCAAGAATGCCGGTCTTTTTTGATTGTGCGAATATCGCAACGCGCTTAGATGCCGCCGCCGTCCGTCCATTCCGCCGCTGACGGCACGTAGACCCGCGCCTCGCGCGGCAGCAGGTACACGGTTTCCGCCACTTTCCAGTCGCCTTGCAGATAGCGCTCGCGCGTCAGTTCGACTTCGACGGCGTCCTGGCCGGCCACATCCACTTCCAGCCGCACCGTCGCGCCCAGCAAGCGCACGTGGCTGATCACGCCGGACAGCGCACCCGCGCCGCCTTCACGGCTGACGTCGATTTCGTGCGGACGCACATACACCACCGCCTGATCGGTCTGGCCTTGCGGCGCGGCAAAACGCGCGTCGCCTACATGCGCCCAGCCTTCATGCACGCGTGACTGGAACAGGTTTACGTCGCCCAGAAATTGATACACAAACGGCGTGGCCGGTTTGTCGTACACGTCAGACGGCGAGCCCAGCTGTTCGATCTTGCCCTTGTTCATCACCACCACGCGGTCGGCCACTTCCAGCGCTTCTTCCTGGTCATGCGTCACAAACACGCTGGTGATGTGCATTTCGTCGTGCAGGCGGCGCAGCCAGCGACGCAGTTCTTTGCGCACCTTGGTATCCAGCGCGCCAAACGGCTCATCCAGCAGCAGCACCTTGGGTTCCACCGCCAGCGCGCGCGCCAGCGCAATGCGTTGGCGTTGGCCGCCCGACAATTGCGCCGGATAACGGTCGGCCAGCCAGTCCAGCTGCACCAGGTTCAGCAGTTCGTGTACTTTGCGTTTGATTTCGGCGTCGCTGGGGCGGGTTTCTTTGGGGCGCACGCGCAAGCCAAACGCCACGTTCTCAAACACGGTCATATGGCGGAACAGCGCGTAATGCTGGAATACAAAACCCACATTGCGTTCGCGCACGTGTTTTTCGGTGGTGTCTTCGCCATGAAACAGAATCTGGCCGTCATCGGGCGCTTCCAGCCCCGCAATAATGCGCAGCAGTGTGGTTTTGCCGCAGCCGGACGGGCCCAGCAGCGCCAGCAATTCGCCGGTTTTTACTTCCAGATTGATATGGTCCAGCGCCGTGAAATTGCCGAAGCGCTTGGCGATATTACGAATCTCGATACTCATGCTGTCTAAATCCCCGGTCAGCCGTCTACGGCATTGGCGCGATCACGCGCAGCCAGTTGTTCGGTACGCCATTCCACCCAGCTTTTAACGCCCAATGTAACCAGCGCCAATAAAGCCAGAATCGAGGCGCAGGCAAACGCGCCGACAAAGTTGTATTCGTTGTAAAGAATCTCGACGTGCAACGGGATGGTATTGGTCTGGCCGCGAATATGGCCGGACACCACCGACACCGCGCCAAATTCGCCCATTGCGCGTGCATTGGCCAGAATCACGCCGTAGAGCAAACCCCATTTGATATTGGGTAGCGTGACGCGATAAAACGTCTGCCAGCCCGAAGCGCCCAGGCTTAATGCGGCCTGTTCTTCTTCCGAGCCTTGCGCTTCCATTAACGGAATCAGTTCACGCGCCACAAAGGGCACGGTCACAAAGACGGTGGCCAAAACAATGCCGGGGATGGCAAACACGATCTTGATATCGTGATCGCTCAGCCACGGGCCGATCCAGCCTTGCGTGCCAAACATCAGCATATAAATCAGACCGGCCACCACCGGCGACACTGAAAACGGCAGATCAATCAGCGTAATCAGGATGCTTTTGCCTTTGAAATCAAACTTGGCAATGGCCCATGCGGCAGCCAGACCAAAGCTCAGATTCAACGGCACCGCAATCAGCGCGGCGATAAGGGTGAGTTTGATGGCCGACCAGGCATCCGGCTCTTTCAGCGCGTCAAAATACAGGCCAAAGCCTTTGCGCAAGGCTTCGGTAAACACCGACACCAGCGGCAATAGCAAAAAAACAGCGCAATAAACAGCAAAGCCAGGGTGGTCAGCGCCCACCGCACGGGGCGCGATTCGGTCGTCGCAATAGAACGGGGCGTTTGCGCCATGATTATTTTCTCCGTCCCAAACGTTTGCCGACCACCATTGCAGGCCATTAATCACCAGCAAGAGCGCAAAGCTGACCAGCAACATCACGATGGCAATCGACGTGGCGCCGACGTAATCGTATTGCTCCAGCTTGGAGATAATCATCAGCGGGGTGATTTCGGAAACAAACGGCATATTGCCCGCGATAAAAAAATCACCGAGCCGTATTCGCCTATGGCCCGCGCAAACGCCAGCGCAAAACCAGTCAGCAGCGCGGGCAACAGCGTGGGCAGGATGACTTTGCGGAATACCTGGCCGCGCGTGGCGCCCAGGCTGGCGGCGGCTTCTTCCAGTTCTTTTTTTCCAGATCTTCCAGCACCGGCTGCACCGTGCGCACCACAAACGGCAGCGTCACAAAGGTCAAGGCAATCACCACGCCAATCCGGGTAAACGCAATCTTGATATCCCACGGCGCAAATAACTGGCCAACCCAGCCATTGGGCGCATAAATGGTGGCCAGCGAAATACCGGCCACCGCAGTGGGCAATGCAAACGGCAAATCCACCATGGCATCAATAAAGCGTTTGCCCGGAAACGGGTAACGCACCAATACCCACGCCAGCAGCAAACCGCCAAACAGATTGATTACGGCAGCCAATAAGGACGCGCCAAAGGTCAGCTTGTAGCTGGCCACCAGACGTGGATCGGTGACGGTATGCCAAAAGGCATCCAGCGGCATTTGCGCGCTTTTAAAAAACAGCGCCGCCAGCGGGATCAGGACGATCACCGATAGATAAAGCAGCGTATAGCCGAGCGCCAGATTAAAACCCGGCAACACGCTGTGTTGTTTGAAAGCCAAGGTGATGCTCCTTGCGGGGCGAGATGTTGTGCTTTTTTTTAAATGCAAAAGGCCAGCGCCACGCCGGCCTTGACTGCCCCGGGCTTAACGCTTGGCCACTTCTGCGGCGATCTTGTCGTATTCACCGCCGTCATCAAAGTACTTTTTTTTCTGCGCAGCTTGCCAGCCGCCAAAATCATTGATGCCGAACAATTTAACATTGGGGAACTGGCTGGCGTGTTTGGCCAGGATGGCTTTATCGCGCGGGCGCAGATAGTTTTGCGCGGCAATTTCTTGTGCTTCCGGGCTCCACAGCCAGCTCAGATATTCTTCGGCGGCTTTGCGCGTGCCTTTTTTTTGTCGACCACTTTATCCACCACGGCCACCGGCGGTTCGGCTTCAATCGAAACGGTCGGGTAAATCACCTCAAAATTGCCGCGACCGAATTCGCGCGCAATCATTTCGGCTTCGTTTTCAAACGTCACCAGCACATCGCCAATACCACGCTGGATAAAAGTGGTGGTGGCGGCGCGGCCACCGGCTTCCAGCACCGGCACGTTCTTCAGAACGGCGGCTTCAAATTGCGCGGCCTTTTGTTCATTGCCGCCCGGTTGGCGCAGCGCGTAACCCCATGCGGCCAGGAAGGTATAACGGCCATTGCCCGACGTTTTGGGATTGGGAAAGATCACTTGAACGCCCGGCTTGGCAGATCATTCCAGTCTTTAATGCCTTTAGGATTGCCTTTCTTGACGATCAATACTTGCAGCGAGGTAAACGGCGCGGATTGGTTGGGCAAACGTTTGGCCCAATCGGCCGGCAGCAATTTGCCTTTATCGGCAATCGCATCGATATCGTTGTGCTGGTTCATGGTCACCACATCGGCCGGCAGGCCGTCGATCACCGAGCGCGCTTGTTTGCTCGACGCGCCGTGCGACATCTGGATAGTGACCTTGTCTTTGAACTTGTCCTCGTAATGCTTCTGGAACGCCGGGTTGTAGTCTTTATAGAAATCACGCATCACGTCGTAAGACACGTTGAGCAATGTCACATCAGCCAAAGCGGGCATTGCAATAGAAGCGGCCAGAACACTGACCAACAGACGGGTGCGGAACATCGGGGCGAACTCCATTTATGCGGTTTGAAAGGATTCTCGCTGATTCCTTTATTCCGGCAAAGGCTGATTCGCTACAAGTTTATAACGGTATCCTGAAACGCCAGCATTGGCGCGGCCTGGCGGCCCAAACGACAACGGCCCGACAGGGGTCGGGCCGTGCACAGGCTTACAAGCGCAAGCGATTACAGCGTTGCAATCGACACTTCGGTCGATTTAACAAACGCGATCACTTCGCGGCCCGGCTTCAGGTCCAGCTCGCGTACCGAACGCGTGGTGATCACCGAAGTGACGATGCCCGACGGCGTGGTCACGTCGACTTCCGACAGTACCGGGCCTTCGATGATTTCTTTGATGGTGCCGCGAAACTGGTTACGAACGTTGATCGATTGAATGGTCATCTTCAGATCTCCTGGTAGCGGGACTCAAGCGGGGGGCTTGGATAACGCAAGATAACCCGCTTTCTTTATTCCAATAAGTAATTATTTATTCTCTGTTAAGTTCTTCAAAGCATAACAAATCGGCCAACGCAATGGCTTCAGCGCGTGGTTATAAGCCGTACGGCAAAACACGCCGGATCAGGCACTGCCAGCGCTGGCGACTTTATTTCCAGCAGCAGGTTGTACACGCCCGGCTGCTGCACTTCGAACCAGAAAAAAAACCACCGCGGCGGGTGGCGGCGGGGATCTCATACAGGTCGCCGTTTGCATGCCGCAGGCTGACAGCGACCTGGTGCAACAACGCTCGGGCCGCTGCATTCACGGGCACCAGCTCAAGCTGCCGCTCGCCCGCCTGCGCGGCGGCAAAATGCCCGAAGCGCACATTGCCCTGTTTGTTGGCGCTGCCAAACCGGGTGCCCAGACAAAGGGTTACGGCGCGCTGGCTCAGCGGCGGGTTCAGCGGAAACAACAACGCCCGCACTGCGCTGGCCTCAGCCGGTCGGTTGAGCAAAGCGGCGTCGATGCGGCTTTCCCGGCTGCCCCAGAGGTCAAGATCGCTGCCACTCACCACGCCGATTTCGTCCAGCAAGGCATCCAGCCGCTGTTGGCCGATCGCGTCCAGCCGCGCCCGCAGCGGTGTGGCAAAAGCGTAAATGCTCGACCACGCCGGATTAAGGTGGCGCCGCTGCAGCAAAGTCTGCAGCAAGGGTTTGAGGCCGACCGCGCCGTGCAACTGGTGCAACAAATAGCCCAGCGCAACCTCGCTATACCAACCGCGCGCCATGCCCGGCTGTAATTTCACCAGGGCTAGATGCCAGCCTTCGCCTTGCCCGACGCCCATCGTGTCTTGATGGTCGGCCGAGCCCCGTACCATGCTGGAAAACGCGTTAGCCCACGCTTCGCTCAAGGCGAAGCCGGGTTCCAGCACAGCGTCTATGGGATGGCTGCCGCCCACGATATCGGTGCGCGACAATTCGGTCATGACGTAATGACCGTATTCATGCAGCAACACGCTGCGGTCGTACTCGTCGGTATCCACGTCTTCGCGCCCGGACAGGTACAAGCCCGGCGCCGCGCCGCCCGCCTGGTAATGCGCCTCGCCGATATTGCCCACGGCGGGATCGCCTGGCGTGGGCTGATTGCGCACGCTCCAGAACACATTGAGCGACGGCAGTGTGGTGCCCGGGTCTACGCCGGCCAGCATATTGGCGGCGGCATCAATCTGATCAAGGATGGCAAAGGGTGCGGCGGCGCGCGCGGCGCCGTAGCGCTGGCCGGTCCAGCCTGATGCCGCATGCAGATGCACCACGCGCCGCTGCTGACCACTGCTGAACCGCTGGCTCTGTAGCTGATAAACCGCCGCTGCATCGCCGCCCTTGGCAAACCCCGGCGTAGTGTTGTCGCGGACCGCATAGCGCCAGCTCACGCCC
>BBFD01000120.1 GCA_001313065.1 Silvimonas sp. JCM 19000 | reverse complement strand
CGTACAGATTGAGCAATTCGGCTGCGGTATCGCGCACCTGTTCGGCGGCGCGGCGGCGCGCTTTGTCCCAGGCGCCGGAGCCAGCTTGTGCAAGGGTGCGGCTTCGGGTGCGCCGCCGGAATAGCGACTGATCACATGCAATTGCGACACCGGCACATACAGCTTGTCTGAGCCCGCGTATTCGATCAGCAGCAACTCAGTCTGGCCTTCGCCCAGATCCATCGACACCAGGCCTTTATACAGGCCGATGCCGTGCGCTTCATGCACCACCGGATCACCGATTTTCAGCTCGGACAAATCACGCAGCATCGAATCGGTATTGCTACGCTTTTGCGCCTTTTTTACCGCGCGCCTGCGCCACGGTGGCATACAGATTGGCTTCGGTAATCACCGCTTGTTGATCGCCGACCAGAATAAAACCCTGGTATAGCGGTGACGCGGTCAGCATCACCGGCGCTTTGCTTTGCAGAAACGCCTGCCAGTTGTCCGCGATTTCGGGCTTTAAATTGTTGTCGGCAAAAAAAACTGCGCCATGGTCTCGCGCCGACCATGCTCTCGGCACAGATCAGCACACGCCCGGCATAGCTGCCCAGAAACGCCTGCAATTTGCTGATCGGGTTTTCGGCGCGCCGGTCCACGTCCAGCGCCGGCAGCGGCGAAGTGTTCGGATTGTCGCCGGCTTGCAGTTCCAGCCGCGCGTAGTCTTTGAGCGTGGCGAACAGCGTATCCGGCTGCAGATATAGCGCGGCCGGGGTCAGAATCGGCCGGTCTTTTTTTTCGCCGGACAGATTGCGGTAACGATCCTGCGTATCGGCCAGAAGCGCGCAGCGGCATCGTGCACCGCGCCGTGCAGTACCGGCAGCGTGCCCTTGGGCAGGTAATCAAACAGCGTGGCGGTCTGCTCAAAAAAACAGCGGCAGATAGTATTCGATGCCGGCCGGGGTGGCGCCGTTGGAGACATCTTTATATAAGCGCGATTTGGACGGGTCGCCTTCAAACACCTCGCGAAAGCGCTGGCGAAAGCGTGTGCGGCCACCTTCATCCAATGGAAATTCACGTGCTGGCAGCAACCGCACTTCCGGCACCGGATATAGGCTGCGCTGGGTGTCGACGTCAAAGGTGCGGATGGTTTCGATTTCGTCATCGAACAAGTCGATGCGATATGGCAGCGTCGAGCCCATCGGGAACAGATCAACCAGGCCGCCGCGGATCGAGAATTCGCCTGGGCTGTAGACCTGAGTGACATGGCTGTAGCCGGCAAATGCGAGATCGGCGCGCAACTTGTCCGGATCAAACTTCTCGCCCTTCTTAATAAAGAACGTGTAGCCCGCCAGATATTCCACCGGCGCCAGTCGGCCCATGGCGGTTTGCACCGGCACAATCAGAATGTCGGCCTGGCCCTGGCGTACTTGCCACAAGGTGGCCAGCCGTTCCGAGATCAGGTCCTGATGCGGCGAAAAAATGATCGTAAGGCAAGGTTTCCCAGTCGGGCAGCATGGCCACGACTTTGCCCGGCGCCACCCAGCCAGTTCATCGCGCAAGCGCGTGGCGCTGTGGGCCGTGTCGGTCAGGATCAGCAAGGGGCGTGCGGCCTCGGCGTAACGCGCCAGCAGCACGCTATCGGCGGAACCATGAGGGAGTGCGATCTGCAGGCGATCGCCGGTCTTGGGCAGGGCAGGAAGGGGCACGGGACGGGTTCAGGCAGCAGCAAAGCGTTCATTATACCTGGCCGGGCGCAGCTGGCACCGCGCTGACCACACAAGCAGTGATACAAACATGCCAGATACATTGCGCTGTTAGCCTTTGATGCAGCATTTTTTTCCTACCCTGGGCAGCGCGCGGTTGCTTTTTTTTGTCGCGGTTCCCGAATCATGCCGCTGGAATAACACGGCCTGGCCGTTTGAAACGGTCGTTTAGAACCGTCTAACAAGGGTTGCCCAAGCGATCCGGCAATAAGAATGGTTCTACGGAGATGTACTCGCTCATGCCTTACCGGTGGCTCGGCCCGGCCCTGTTTGCCATTGCTTATGCAGTGTGCAGCCTGGTGGTCTGGCAGATCAGTCCTGCACATTCATATACGTCACTGATAGCGCCCCAGGCGGGCGTCGCGGTGGCGGCTTTGTCGCTGCTGGGCGTGCGCTATTGGCCCGGTCTGCTGGCCGTCGGCTGGATCACGCCCGCGCTGCACGGCCTGCCTTTGCTGGCTTGTCTGGAACTCGATGCCATCGAGATGCTACAAGCCTTGCTCACCATCAGCTTATTGCCCCAATTTGCCGCCGAGGGCGGCTTTCGCCTGCGCGATGGTTTGCGCTTTCTGGTGGCGGGCCCGCTGGTGGCGTGTCTGCTGGGCGCCAGTTTTGCTGCGGTCGTGCTCGGCGCATTTGAACAGGCTTGCCCGGCGGCGCGCCGGAATGGCTGACGCTGTGGCTCGGCAATGCCTTTGGCATGGTTACGGTGTTGCCGCTGTGCTACGCGCTGCGCCAGGATGGCCCGCGTGTGCGCAGCAACTGGTGGTTCGAGCTGGTGCTGCTGAGCGCTGCCGGTGCCGTGGTCGCCACCCTGGTGTATCGGCATTTTGAGCTTGGCTATACCGATATGCAGTTCCTGCTGTTTCCATTGATCATCTGCACCGCCTTGCGGCTGGGGCATATCGGCAATGGCTGCGTGCTGTTGCTGGTGGGCATGATTGCGGTTGTGCAGCTCAGTGCCCTGGGCGTGGCCGGTGCCGGTTTGATTCCGGTGGCGGTGGTGCTGCTGACGGTGGCCGTAGCGGGCATGATCCTGGCGGCGTCGCATCAAGAAGAGGCAGTCAGCGCGCGGCGGGCGCGGCTGGCGGCTCAGGTGTTTCATAACGCCACCGAAGGCATTCTGATTACCGATTCCAATGCCCGCATCATTGCGGTGAATCCGGCTTTCAGCCAGATCACCGGCTACGAGCCGACGAAACGCTGGGCAAACTGTCGCGCATGTTCCATCGCAACGGCCCGGTGCGCGAAGTCAATCGCGAAATGCTGAGCGAACTGGCCACGCAAGGCCGTTGGCAAGGCGAAATGCTGGACCGGCGCAAAACCGGCGAAGTATCCAGCCTGGTTATCGATCAGCGCGGTGCGCGATGACCACGGCAGCATCGCCAATTATGTGGGCGTGTTCTCCGACTACACCCATCGCAAAGAAGCCGAACAGCGTCTGTTTTTTCTGGCTAATCACGATGCCTTGACCGCCTTGCACAATCGCGTGGCCATGAACGAAGCTTTGCAACAGGCGGTGGCCCGCGCCGGCGAAGAAGATCGGCAACTGGCTTTGCTGTTTATCGATCTGGACCGCTTTAAAGGCATCAATGACACGCTGGGCCATGACGTCGGCGACGAATTGCTTAAAGTGATCGCTCAGCGTTTGCGCGGCACGCTCAAAGAAACCCAGTTGATTGCGCGACTGGGCGGCGATGAATTCACCATCCTGATTGATAACGTGCGCGATGCCGATGCAGTGGCGCATGTGGCCGAGCGGGTATTGGCTGAATTAAGCCGTGCTGTGGTGATCAAGGGACAGGAATTGTTTGTTACCTGCTCGATTGGTATCAGTCTGTATCCCTGTGATGGCAACAGCCCGGCGCAATTGCTGAAGAATGCTGATGTGGCGATGTATCGTGCCAAAGAATTAGGTAAAAAAACAATTTCCAGTTTTTTTGCGCCCGATATGAATGCGCGTGCATTTGAACATCTGGTACTGGAAAACAGCCTGCGCTATGCGCTGGAACGGCGCGAACTGGTGTTGCACTTTCAGCCGCAGATCGATCTGGCCACTGGTGAATTGTCGGGCGTGGAATGTCTGATCCGCTGGGAACATCCGGAGCTGGGTCTGATTCCGCTTCCAGCTTTATTCCCCTGGCCGAAGAAAACGGCTTGATTGTGCCGATCGGCGAATGGGTGCTGCAGGAAGGCTGCCGCATGATGCGTTTGTGGCAAGTGGCCGGCTATCACATTCCCCGTATGGCGATTAATTTGTCGGCGCGGCAATTCCAGCGCGAACAATTGGCTGGGCATGTACGTAATGCGCTGGAATCCTCGGGCATTGCGCCCGAATTGCTCGAGCTGGAAATCACTGAAAGCATGATCATGCAAAACCCGCATCGTGCGGTGGCGGTATTGCAAGAGCTCAAGCGCATGGGCGTGCAATTGGCGATCGACGATTTTGGCACCGGCTATTCATCGCTGAGCAATCTCAAACACTTTCCGCTGGATACGCTCAAGATCGATCGCTCGTTTACCGTCGGCTTGCCCGATGACAGCGATAGTGCCGCCATTACCGAGGCCATCGTGGCCATGGCGCGCAAGCTGCGGCTCAAGGTGGTGGCCGAAGGCGTGGAGACGGTGGAGCAGATGCTGTTCATGCGCCGCGCCGGTGCGCATGCCGTGCAGGGTTATCTGTATGCGCCCGCAATGGACGCCGATAGCCTGCTGCGTTTTCTGTTGCGCGAGGGTTTTGCCGCCGCCACCAGCGGGCTGGGGTAAACTGCCGGGCTATTCACTGAATCGCCGGACCCGCAGTCATGCAGAACAAAGTCGTCATCCATGGTTTTCACGCCGTAGGCACCCGCCTCAAACGCTTTCCCGATAGCGTGATCGAGCTTTATCTCAACAGCACCCGCATGGACCAACGCGCCAAAGATCTGCCCGACTGGCTGAAGCGCAAGGCTGCAAGGTGTTGCTGGTGGATGCGGCGCGGCTGGATGGCTTGACCCACGGTGGCCGCCATCAGGGCGTGGCGGCGCTGATCGACGCGGGCAAATCGTATATCGAAGTGGATGACGTGCTGGAGAACCTCGGTGACGAGCCGCCATTCTTGTTGATCCTGGATGGCATCACCGACCCGCACAATCTGGGCGCTTGCCTGCGCGTGGCCGATGCCATGGGTGTGCATGCGGTGATCGCGCCCAAAGACAAATCGGTGGGCCTGAACGCCACCGTATCGAAAGTGGCTTGCGGTGCTGCGAGGTGGTGCCGTATGTGATGGTCACCAACCTGGCGCGCACGCTGCGCGATCTGAAAGACCGCGATATCTGGATTGCCGGCACCGCGGGCGAAGCCACCACCGATCTGCATCACTTTAACCACACCGGGCCGCTGGCGTGGGTGATGGGCAGCGAAGGCGAGGGCATGCGTCGTTTGACGCGTGAGCACTGCGATGTGCTGGTCAGTATTCCGATGTTTGGCTCGGTGGAAAGCCTGAATGTTTCGGTAGCCAGCGGCATCGTGCTATCCGAGACGCGCCGTCAACGCACCATGGCTGCCGGCAAGTAAACATAGGGTGGGTCGTGACCCACCTCTTAAAGCCTTCAAGAAGAATGAGGAAGCATGCTCCCCATTTCTCTCGGTGGCTTTGAGTGGTGGGTCGTGACCACCCTATATCATTTGCGCTTCTTTTTTTTGGTGGCGGGCTTGGCTTTGGGCTGGGGCGTGGACTCGGGTTGCAGATCGTCGTTGGCGTCGTACGCCGTCTTGATTGCATCGGCCAACTGATAAACCACCGTGGCGTATAGCGTGCTGCGGTTGTAGCGCGTCACCACATAAAAGTTGTTAAAGCCGGCGTAATAGTCAGTCACGCCCGCCGTGGTTTCCAGCGCAAACAGCACCGCTTGTTGCTGCGTATCTACTTCAGTAATCGGTTGCACGCCACGCTGCATCAGTTCCGCCATCGTGTAATGCAGGTTGAACTTGTCGGCCAGCAATTCCTGTTCGTCACCCGTCACGTTGACGCCCACATAGCCTTTGCCAGCGCGTTGCCAGCCCGATGCCGCCAGGAAATTGGCGACGCTGGCAATGGCGTCTTCGGGCGTGCCCAGATATCGCGATGATGATCGCCATTCCAGTCCACCGCGTATTGGCGAAAGCTGGATGGCATGAATTGCGGCATGCCCATTGCGCCCGCGTATGAACCCATAAACGTAAACGGGTCTTGATTCTCTTCGCGCGCTAACAGCAGAAATTGCGTCAGCTGGTCTTTAAAGTAATCGGCCCGGCGCGGGTAGTTAAACGCGATGGTGCTCAGGGCATCCATCACGCGGAAGCTGCCGGTATTGCGGCCGTACAAGGTTTCCACACCGATGATGCTGGTGACGATTTCGGGCGGCACGCCATAACGGTCCTCTACCTCGGCCAGCGTGTCGTGATAACGCCGCATAAAGCGCGCGCCACCAATAATGCGTTGCGGGCTCATAAAGCCATTGCGGAATTCATACCACGGCCGCGACGTTGACGGCTTGTCCAGCACGGCAATGATATTGGGCTTGGGATTGATCTTCTGGAAGACCGCGCTCAATTCATCACGGTTGAAATCCTGGCTGCTGACCAGTTGATCGATATAGGCCTGGACCTCGGGCCGTTGCAGCAATTCATCATCGGCATGTGCGGTGACGGCCAAGGCGGCGAGGGCAGACAGCAAGGCGGTTTTCAGGGTTTTGCAGATCAAAGCGGGGTTCCGGAAAGAAGGACTAACGCGGGTGCACGGGCCCGCGTCGGTGTTATTGGGACAGCGCGCTGCTGAGCAAGCGGGCGGTGACGTCGACGATGGGGATGATGCGTTCATAGGCCATGCGCGTCGGGCCGATGACGCCCAGCGTGCCTATGACTTCGCCATTGGCGTGATATGGCGCGGTGATGATCGAACAATCATCCAGTGGCGCCAGCCCCGATTCGCCGCCGATAAAGATCTTGACGCCTTCGGCACGATTGCCGGCTTCCATCAATTGCAGCAAGGCGGTCTTGCGTTCAAACAATTCAAACAACTGGCGCAGGCGGCCCATATTGGCGGCCAGATCGTCGCTATCCAGCAGATTGCGCTCGCCCGAGATCACCAGGTTTTCGGTATCGCCACTCAATACATCCTGGCTGTACACCACCGCAGTATTCAATAACGCGGCCAGTTCGCCTTTAACGGCACGCACTTCGTTTTCCACCACCTGACGCAGATTGTGCCAGGTGCGGCCGGCGCAATGCGCATTCAGAAAGTTGGCGGCTTCGGATAGCTCAGACTGGCTGAACAGCGTGTTGGTCTGAATGATGCGGTTTTGCACATCGCCATCGCTGGTCACCAGAATCAACAAGACGCGTCGATCCGATAGCGGCAGAAACTCGATATGTTTAAGCAACACATCCTGACGGCGCGGGGTGAGCACCACGCCGGCGAAGTGGGTGAGCTGCGACAGTAATTGCGAGGCAGCGGTGATGGTGCGTTGCGGATTGTCGACCGGCAGTCCATTGCTGAGCGGCTGCAGTTTATCGGCCTGGAGTTGTTGCACCGACAACAACGAATCCACAAAAAAAGCGATAACCCAGCGACGTGGGGATACGCCCGGCCGAAGTATGTGGGCTGGCCACAAAGCCGAGTTGTTCCAGATCGACATCACATTGCGGATGGTGGCAGAGCTGATATCCAGGCCGGAATAGTGCGACAGCGCCTTTGAACCAACGGGTTGGCCGTCGGCGATATAACGCTCGACCAGGGTTTTGAGCAGGATTTGTGCGCGATCGCTAAGCATGCGCAGATTCTAATCGTTAACCGCGGCAAACTGAACTACGCATTGCGCTCCACCACGCTTTTGCCGTGCGTGTGCGGCCCTCACCACGTAGGCCGTTGTCCACGTGCCTCGCGGTCGTGCTTGTGGTTAAATGCTGCCGTACTTCACCGGACCCCGACATGCAAAGCCTGTTCAAAACGATCGTACTGGTTGGTCGCTTCAATACGCCCACCCTGGGTGGGCCGTTGCGCCGGCTGGCGGCCACCTTGCAGGAGCTTGGGGTGCGCGTATTAATAGAAAGCGAAGTCGCGGCCGAGCACGGTATTACTGATATTCCGGTGGTCGAACGCATTGCCATCGGCAAGCTGGCCGATCTGGTGGTGGTGCTGGGCGGCGATGGCACCATGCTGGGTGTGGCGCGGCTGGTGGCGCCGTACCGGATTCCCTTGATCGGGGTCAACCAGGGTCGCCTGGGCTTTATGACCGACATTCCGCTCAGTGATATGGAGCGCACCATCAGCGGCATGCTGGCGGGCGCGTTTGTACCGGAAGAACGCATCCTGCTGGAAACCACCGTGCGGCGCGAAGACAAAGAACTGGTGTCGGCGCTGGCGTTCAATGACGTGGTGTTCAGCCGGGGTTCCACTGGCGCGATGATCGAATTTGAAATCTTTATCGATCGCCAGTTTGTCTACAGCCAACGCTCCGACGGTCTGATCGTCTCGACGCCGACCGGCTCCACCGCCTACGCGCTGGCGTCGGGCGGGCCGATACTGCACCCCAGCCTGCCCGCGATCACACTGGTGCCGATCTGTCCGCAGTCGTTGTCCAACCGCCCCATCGTGATCAACGACACCAGCGAAGTCGAATTCCGCCTGACGCGTAATTCAGACGCGCGCGTGTACTTTGATAACCAGAGCGATTGCGAGCTGCACGAAGCCGATCGCGTGATCATCCGCCGCCATCGCAACACGCTGCGCATTCTGCATCCGGTTGGCTACAACTATTACGACATGTTGCGTGACAAGTTGCACTGGGGCCAAAAGCTCAACTGATCTGACCAGACCGATGCTGCTATCTCTGAATCTCAAGAATTTTGTAATCGTCGACAAACTCGCGCTCGAATTCGGCTCCGGCCTGAGCGTGTTTACCGGCGAAACCGGCGCGGGTAAATCCATCGTGATGGATGCGCTCGGCCTGCTGCTGGGCGATCGTGCCGATGCCGCGCTGGTGCGGCATGGTGAAGACAAAGCCGATCTGCTGGCCGAATTTGATTTGTCCGAGCGGCCGCAAGCGCGCGCCTGGCTGAACGAAAACGAACTGGCGGGCGACGACGCGCAACACGCCATCATCCGCCGTACCTGGATAGTCAGGGCAAAAGCCGCGCCTTTATCAATGGCACGCCCGCCACGTTGGCGCAGCTGAAAGGCCTGGGCGAAATGCTGGTGGATATCCACGGCCAGCACGCGCATCAACAATTGCTGCGTCCGGAAAACCAGCGCGATCTGCTCGACCATTTTGCCGGGGCGACGGCGCAGGCGGGCAAGGTGCAACAGCAATGGGCGCACTGGCGCACGCTGCAAGACGAGTTGGCGGCCGCGCAACGCGATGCCTCGACGTTTGAAGCCGAGCGCGAACGACTGAGTTTCCAGATTGAAGAAGTGTCCGGCCTGGCGCTGTCCGATAACGAATGGCCCGAGCTGCAAGCCGAACACAAACGGTTGCAGCACGCAGCCAGCCTGATCGATGGCGTACAGCTGGCGCTGACCACGCTGGCCGATGGCGACGAGAACTGCCAAAGCTGGCTGGGCAGCACCGCGCACAAATTGCAAGGCCTCGGCGATTACGACGAGCAACTGCTGCCGTCCTTGCAATTGCTCGAAGGCGTGGAGGCGCAACTGGCCGAAGCGGTGAGCGAATTGCGTCGCTATGCCGATCATCTCGAACTTGATCCGACCCGGCTGGAAGAGGTTGAAAGTCGCCTCGACGCCATCTGGCGCATGGCGCGCAAATATCGCACCGAGCCAGAACAACTGCCGCTGTTGCTGCAAGGCTGGCAGGATCGCCTCGAAGCGTTGGGCGGGAGCGAAGGTCTGGCGCGTCTGCAGCAGGCGGAAAAAGCCGCGGGCGAACTGTGGCAGAAAGAAGCCGCCGTGCTGAGCAAGTTGCGCCAGCAGCATGCGGGCAAACTGGCGCAGGCAGTGACCAAAGAAATGAAGCCGTTGGCGCTGGCCGATAGCCGTTTCGAGATCGAACTCGAGGCGGCCGCACCCGGCCCGCACGGCGCGGAAAGTGTCGATTTCCGCGTGGCGCACGCCAATACCCCGGCGCGGCCTATGGGCAAGATTGTGTCGGGGGGTGAGTTATCGCGGATCAGTCTGGCCATCCAGGTCATCGTCAGCGAATTGTCCGGGGTGGGCACGCTGGTGTTTGATGAGGTGGATGTGGCATCGGCGGGCGCGTGGCCGAGATTGTTGGCCGCATGCTGGCCGATCTGGCGCAACAACGCCAGGTGCTGTGTATCACCCATTTGCCGCAAGTGGCCGCGTGTGGCCAGCATCATTATCAGGTGAGCAAAGCGCGCGCCGGGGCGGGCATGATCAGCCAGGTGCACGCGCTCGATAACGATGCCCGCGTCGAAGAAATCGCGCGCATGCTGGGCGGCGTCGAAATCACCGAGACCACGCGGCGGCACGCGGCCGAGTTGCTGGGCCATGCCTGAAGATCCGCAACTGCAAACCACTGCCGCGCCGGTCTGGACGGCAGCGGACGAAGCGTTTATGCGCATGGCGCTGGACGAGGCCGCACAAGCGCAAGCCTTGGGCGAAGTACCCGTCGGCGCGGTGCTGGTGTACCAAGCCAGGTGATCGGCCGTGGCCACAATCAACCTATCAGCGGACATGACCCGAGCGCGCACGCCGAGATGCTGGCCGTGCGTGCGGCCGCCAACCACCAGCAAAACTATCGGCTACCCGGTTGCGAGCTGTATGTGACGCTGGAGCCCTGCATCATGTGCGCCGGTGCCATGATGCATGCGCGGATTGCGCGCGTGGTTTACGCCACCCGCGACCCGAAAACCGGCGCAGCGGGCAGCGTGATCAACCCCTTTCTTGATCGCCGTCTGAACCACCACACCGAGGTGCAGGGCGGCCTGTTGGCAGACGAAGCCGCGGCCCAGCTCAAAGCCTTCTTTGCCGAACGCCGCCGCGCACAAAAAAATCCGCCCGCAATCCAGCGCCTTAGGCTGGTCATCGCCCGTGGCGCCTGGCGCGGCGCGCTTGCTGCATTTGTCCGGTGTTGCTGTTTTGTTGCGCTCGGCCGTGTCCGTTGACTGACTTATGCCACCTGCATGCTAAAGTGACTCGCGCTGCAAGGTGCGCTCAGCCCTTGCTGCCCAACACAATACAAAAAAAACAGTACGCCGTCCCCCGGACAGGCTGCATCCGGTCGACTGCGCGCAGACGTGGTAAGCCAGAAAACAAACCGATAGAGGATTCGATATGAAACGCTTTGTGCTGCTCCCGCTGGCACTGCTGGCGGCTGCCTATGCGCACGCCGCAGATACGGTGGTGTTCCAGGATGATTTCGAGAAAGACCTGTCGCAATGGGTGGGCCAGAATGGCGATGGCTCAACGCCTATACACGCCACCCTGGTGGATGACCCGCTCAAGCCTGGCAATAAAGTGCTGCGCTTTGATCGCAAAGTGTTCGGCGGCGACGCTTTCAGCAAACAAGGTTTTCCGGCCGGCGCATCGTATACGCTGACCTTTGATTATCTGAGCACCTGCGGCAGCAATTGCGGTGGGGTGATCGGCTATACCGCCGAATTTCCGGGGCGCGATAACTGGCTGGCCGGCACCGCGCGTTCGGGCTTTCCCGACAAGCTCAAAGACAATGGCAAATGGCAAAGCTATAGCTGGATTTCAAAGGCAAATTCGATTTTCACCTGGCGCTGGAACAATGGGTGCAATCGGATGGCGAAGGCAAAGACGTCTATTTCGACAATATCAAACTGATTAACCACGACGGCGGTGC